>CAZBZA010000256.1:0-5021 GCA_964495865.1 uncultured Lentimicrobiaceae bacterium | reverse complement strand
TGTACCGGTCACCAGACCGACATATCCACTTCCTACAATAGCAACTTTCATTTTTAAAGAGCTTTAGTGAATTAATAAATCAATTATACGTTTAAAATAAAGGTAATTTTCTGATTCAATTTTTAGTAAATGTGATCAAATCAGATAAATTGTTATGACATCAATCGTCAGTCAGTGGTTTTCACTTTCCGAAAAATAATGTATCTGCTTTTTCATTGCTGTGGTTTCCTTTTTTTATAATCGCAGCAAATATCCGTTGCAAGGAGGTTGAAATTGCCTGGCAATATTCAATTCAACAAGCCACTTGGTCCTTACTTTTTTTATAAATTTAAAGGTGCGAATATATCGATTATTGTTCGATTGCTTTTGATGTGACTCAAAAAATTAGCGGGATCAGAACTCATCAAAAAAAAGGACCTCTATGTTTTTGTATTGAGTTTACGTGATTAAAGGGCTGTAAATAGTTTCTTTTGGTTGTATCCACAGTACTGATGCACAAATATTCTTTTCCTGTGGTTGCTATTCTTTCTTTTCTGCTGTAGCCTACAAAAATAAAAGTAAAAGCATAAAGTGACTATAGAGGAAATTCCGTTTTTATTGTAACGGATTTCACTGTAATACTGTAGGTTAAAATCTCAGGAAACTGTAGCGAATGCAACTACAAACAGATGCAGGCACCAACAGAACAAGGATGTGAAAGCATATGCCGGACCAATGAAAAACTTCAGGTTTTAACCTTTTGGGTATATTCCTTTTGAAAGTTATTTGAAAACTTTGCCCGATTTTCATTTCATCAAATTACAGCATTAAATTATATGAACAGTCTTTCCAATTGTTATCAACGGTTTCTTTGTATTTTTGAAAAAATCTTTAAGCTAAAAATCTATATGGCCTCAAAAGTTAAGATTCCTCATACGTATGTTATTGTTTTTTTTATTGTTGTAATTGCAGGATTCCTTACCTGGGTTGTACCGGGCGGAACTTTCGACAGGCATATTGTTGAAGTTAATGGAATTGAGCGTGAGGTTGTTGATAGCGAAAGTTTTCATTATATCGGTAACTCACCGCAGACCTGGCAGATATTTTCGGCTATTTTCGATGGGTTTGTCGATAAATCGGATATTATAGTTTTCATTTTTTTAATCGGTGGCGCTTTCTGGATCATGAACCAGACAAGAGCTATTGATATTGGAATTTATGCTTTCCTGCGTTATACCCGCAAACTGGAGAAAAACCGTGCACTTCGCTTTTTCGGGATCGACAACCTGATAATAGTTTTGTTAATGCTAATCTTCAGTTTGTTTGGTGCAATTTTCGGAATGAGTGAAGAAACCATAGCTTTCACTATTATTTTTGTACCGCTGGCCATAAAAATGGGTTATGATTCCATTATTGGGCTAAGCATGTGTTTTATAGGTGCCGGTTTGGGTTTCGCCGGAGCAATGTTAAATCCGTTTACAATTGGTATCGCCCAGGGATTATCGAAACTACCTCTGTTTTCAGGAATTGAATACCGTATGTTTTGCTGGCTTGTGATTAATTTTGTCGGGATAGGATATATTTTATGGTATGCCAATAAAATCAGGAAAAATCCGAAATCATCCGTAGTTTACGAAGAAGATGCATATTGGCGTAAGCTGGCTGAGGATCATGTAGAAACTGTAAAGTATCATACCCCGCTTTCGGCATGGCTGGTTTTTGGAGCTTTACTAGCTGTGATGGCAGCTTTCTCGGTTTTTTATCCTCAAACTATCCTTAAAATCGGACTTTCGAGTATAATCATTCCAATCATTCCTATACTTACAACGGCCTTCTTTATTACTGGTTTTTTTGCACTCAAAAAATCTGTCCATTTTTTTATACTCAATCTTTTACTTTTCACAATCGCCTTCCTGATTGTTGGTGTGATGGGTTATGGCTGGTATGTGATGGAAATAGCCACCTTGTTTTTTGTGATGGGACTCGCTTCGGGGCTTGCATTTGATTATACACTGAATGATATCACAAAACATTTCCTTGATGGAGTCCGCGATATTTTATCAGCAGGGTTGATTGTTGGCCTGGCTGGTGGAATCATTATAATTTTGAAAAACGGCCAGGTAATCGACACATTGCTTCACGGGGTTTCGAGCTCAATGAGTTCGTGGGGGAAATATGCTTCAATAAGTATGATGTATGTGATTCAAACAGGTATAAACCTTATTATGCCTTCGGGATCAGCCAAAGCGGCTCTTACAATGCCTATTATGTCGCAGTTTTCGGATCTGATAGGTATTTCGCGGCAGGCTACGGTAATCGCTTTCCAGTTTGGTGATGGTTTTACTAACATGATTACACCCACATCCGGAGTGCTGATGGGTGTACTCGGAATTGCACGCATACCTTACGACAAATGGCTGAGGTGGGTATGGCCGTTTATCCTTATTCTAGTTATTCTTGGTTTTCTGCTGCTGATTCCGACTGTTACTATGCAACTTAACGGTTTCTGATTTTAGGAATTATCGTTCTGATATTCAATTGAATAAAAAAGCCTCTTACATAACAGTAAGAGGCTTTTTTTATTTTTTAGGAAATGATTATTCCGAAATACCAACCCTGTTCAGAATAAAAGCTACCTGAAAAGCTGTTTCCTTCAGTGCGTCAAAACGGCCTGTAGCACCACCGTGACCCGATTCCATATTCGTATGAAGCAGCAGGATATTACTATCTGTTTTCATAGCGCGGAGTTTGGCAACAAATTTGGCTGGTTCGTGGTAGCTTACCTGCGAATCATTTAGTCCGGCGGTAACCAGCATGTTGGGATAATTCTGAGCTTTTACATTATCGTATGGCGAATACGAAAGCATGTATTTGTAATATTCTTCCTCGTTTGGATTTCCCCATTCTTCGTATTCCTGGGTTGTTAGCGGCAGACTTTCGTCGAGCATGGTGTTAATTACATCAACAAACGGAACCTGTGCAACCACGGTATTGAACAAGTCGGGACGCATGTTTGCTGCAGCTCCAACAAGCAAACCTCCTGCACTGCCACCCATGATAGCAAGTTTTGATGCCGAAGTAAATTTATCCTCCTGAAGTTTCTCGGCACAGGCGATAAAGTCAGTAAAAGTGTTTTTCTTTTTTAATAGTTTGCCATCTTCGTACCATTGTTCGCCCATGTCGCTGCCACCGCGTATCTGGGCAATTGCAAATACAAATCCACGATCAATAAGGCTGTAGAAATTGGAAACAAAACGTGCGTCAGAACTGGCTCCATAAGATCCATAAGAGTATAACAGGGCAGGGTTGGAGCCATCTTTTTTTAGTGATTTTTTATAAACAACTGACATAGGAACTTTTACTCCATCAGCAGCTGTTGCCCACACACGTTCCACCGTATAATCATCAGCATTAAATCCACCGGGGATTTCCTGCTCTTTCAGTTTGGTGCTGGCATCTTTAGTGAAATCATAATCATATACCGTTGTTGGACGGTTCAAGGAAGTATATCTGTAGCGCAGTGTAGTTGAATTATATTCAGGAGTGCCCGTCATAGCTGCTGTATAAACAGGTTCAGGGAAATTGATGGTTTTGGTTTTGCCATCAGCCAGGTTTAGGATTAGGATTTCATTCAAGCCATTTTTGCGTGTTTGAGCAGCAAGGTATTTGTCGAACACATCAATATATTCAATCTTAACGTCTTTGTTATGGGCTATAACTTCTTTCCAGGTACTGCGGTCAGCATATCCTGTAAGCGGAGCTTCATATATTTTGCTATTCAGGTTATCCCGATCCTTGTACTGAATAAAAAATTTGTCCTTGTGATGGGTAACATTGTAGTCAACATCTTTAACACGCGGAATAAATACTTTAAATTTTCCTTCAGGCTCCGAAGCCGGTAGGTAAAGATATTCTGAAGTTGTGATACTACCCGTTCTGATAAAGATAAAATCATTGGTTTTACTCTTTTCCAGTCCGACGATAAACTGTTCTACAGGTTCTTCAAACATGAGTTCGTCGGGTTTTGTACTGCCCAGAACGTGCCGGTAAACACGCCACGAGCGCAGAGCTTCGTTCCCAACCGTATAAAAAAGCGTTTTGTTGTCGTTGGCCCACACGTAGGATTGTACTTTTTCGATTTTCAGCGGCAAATCAGTGTTACTTGATAGATCCCTTACCTGCAGGGTATAATCAGCGAAAGATCCGGTTTCGTTGCTCGCATATGCCGCAAGTTTATTATCCGGGCTTACCTGGAAGTAAGAAAAAATAAAAGCTTTTTTCCCTTCGGCCATTCTATTCAAATCAAAGACAACTTCTTCAGGAGCTGTAATACTTCCTTTTTTGCGGCAATTTAGCCTGTATTGTTTTCCTTTTTCGGTGCGGGAATAATAAAAATATCCGTTATCAAGTTGCGGAACGGTTTCATCATCTTCCTTTATGCGGCCTTTCATTTCGGCAAAAAGCTTTTCCTGCAGCGCTTTTGTTGAACTCATCACCGTATCGGAATACGCATTCTCGGCATTCAGGTATGCGATCACTTCGGGATTAGTTTTATCATTGAGCCAGAAATAGTTATCGGTACGTTTGTTACCAAATTCAGTAAACTCAGTGGGTTTAACTGAAGCTACCGGTGGCGTTGGGAAATCACTTTGATGGGTTATTTTCACGGTTTTGTTGGATGAATCACAAGCAGCCAGTGCAAGGGCTATTGTTATGACAGAAAAATAATTAGTATACTTTTTCATAGACAAAATATTTAGTAATTTGTTTTGTAAAAGTATAACAAAACATAGCTGATTGATGTTCCACAGGGTATAGGAAACAGATATATTCGGTATAAATCACTAATTTTGCAGGCGAAATCGCCCTTTTATCGGGTGAATGGATTATTTTCAACAACGTTATTCAAGCAGCTTTACCGGCAAAAAATACTTTTATGCAAACAGTAGTAAGTGGAATCAGGCCCACGGGCAATCTTCATCTCGGAAATTATTTCGGGGCCATGCAGAATTTTGTAAAAATGCAGGAAACGGATAATTGCT
>CAZBZA010000255.1:0-5023 GCA_964495865.1 uncultured Lentimicrobiaceae bacterium | reverse complement strand
TTTATAACGCAAAATGCGTTACGCATTTTGCGTTATAAAATATTATTTGTACTATCTTTGTCTAACGGATAATACAAATCATTATGAAAACACTGAATCCTTTTCCAACTTCGGAATATATTTCACCGGAATTTTTCTGTGACCGTGAAACTGAATTGCAGCAAATCATTGATTCAATTGATAACCAAAGAAATATAACAATTATTTCAAGGAGAAGGTTGGGTAAAACAGCGCTGATCAAGCATTGTTTTTATCATCTTAGGGAAAGAAACGACCTGTCGTTACACTATTTTGATATTTATGCTACGGGAAACCTGCATGAATTTATAAATATGCTTTCCACAGCACTTATCGGCTATTTCGAATCGAAACCTGAGAAAATGTTAAGCCTCCTGATTAAAATGCTGGGACAATTCAGGCCGAAACTTACTTTCGATGAGCTTTCCGGAGTTCCGTCAGTGGAATTATCACTTCAAACTCCTGGTGAAACCGAACAAAGTCTGGCAGCAATATTTGATTATCTCTCGAAGCAAAAGCAGAGAGTTGTCATTGCCATTGATGAATTTCAACAAATCACCAATTATCCTGAAAAGAATGTGGAAGCGTTGTTAAGAACTCATATCCAGGCCAATAACAATGTAACGCTGATTTATTCGGGCAGCAACCGTCGTATGTTGATTTCGCTGTTTAACGATTATGCACGTCCTTTTTACCAAAGCACTGGGTTTTTATTTCTGGATAAGATTGATCCGGATAAGTATAAAGTTTTTATTTCAGAACATTTTAATAAAGCCGACCGGCGAATATCAGAGGATGCTCTTTCATTTATTTTAGAATGGGCCCAGGGACACACGTACTATGTACAGGAAATTTGTAATCGCTTGTATTCCCAAAGCAATGAAGCTATAAATACTGAAGAAGTTAAGCGGGCTACTTTGCAAATACTTGAGGAAAGAGCGCCCTTATACCAGGTTTACAAAAACATGCTTACATCTTCACAATATGCTCTTCTAAAGGCAATTGCTATGGAGATAATAGTTGAAAAACCAAATTCTTCGGCCTTTCTTACAAGGTACAAGTTAGGCGCTGCCAGTTCTGTAATCCGGTCGCTGGTAGCTTTAGAAAACAAAGAGTTAATTTTTTTAGAAAACAATAGTTATTCGCTCACCGATATTTTCCTGATGAGATGGTTGCAGCGGCAATAAATAGGATACTCATATACGGTTCATTATTTTCTATACCTTCACAACCACCTTGCATTTTGCAATGACAAGGCCCTTGCTGAGCACTTGACCCAGATACACCCCAGGTGACCAGGATGAACAATCTATAGTTGCAGTTGACTGTCCTTGCTGTATATCGGTTACCGACACCACCCTTCCTGTCATATCTGTAAAACTCAGCCATCCCGCTTGAATCACTGGCTGAAAATGAATCGTAAACATTTTATCGGCCGGATTGGGTGATACTTTCAAAGTCTGGAACGATAAGCAGGAAGTGTTGGTGGTTATTAACTCATCAAGCTTAAGTATAAAACCATCCCAGTTCCCATTCGATGTGAGGTTATAAACTCCGGGACCCGGATCGAAATCCACAGTATTTGTAAATGAGCCTGTACAATAAACATGATCAGCATTATCTGTCTGACATGAAACCACGTATTCATATCCCCCACTGCCAAAATGGTTCCCCCACTTTATATTAAAGTCAGAATCATACTTACACACGTATAAATCCCACCAGCCGTTTGATGACATAATAAATTCATCAGGTCCCGGATCGAAATCAACAGGACTATCGAACGAGCCAGCCAAATAAAAATTACCAGATGTATCCTGAATAAGTTCATCAATATAAACTCCTATTGATGCGGTGGCTTTCAACATTTTAACCCATAATAATTCTCCTTGCATAGTCATTTTACATAAGAAACTACTATATACCGATGGAGGCGATTGCAGATTAACCGCGCCGATGGTATCGAAATTACATGTTCCATCAAAATAACCGGAGAATAAAACAGCTGAATCTTTAGTAATAATCAAATCACCAATAGATGACCAACCATCACCACCAATTTTCCGGGCAAAAACAAAGTTTCCGGATGAGTCAAGTTTACAGAAAAAACCATCACCATAATAATCCCCATATAAAAAGAATTCACCAGGACCAGTATCAAAATCAGTCATCCCAATATACTTTCCTCCAATATAGATATTTTTTGATAAATCAGTTGAAAGAGCAAGGCCATATTCCGCTGAATTCATAGAATTGTTTTCAAACTGCTTCGACCATATCAGATTGCCCGAAGGGTCAAGTTTGCATATAAACACACTGAATACATTTGCTGTCAAATTGTTTACACCTGTACCCGGATCAAAATCCACCGTACCATTAAAAGTTCCGGTAATTATACTATTTCCGCCTGTGTCAAGTGTTATTTCCACAGGTTGACAAAGAAAGTTTCCAGTGAATGCTTTGGCTAAAACAAAATTCCCCTCAGAATCCAGTTTCCAGATAAATCCGGCTTCACCTTCTCCTGGAGAAAGGATATATGTTCCGCTACCTGGATCAAAATCTATGGAATCGTTAAAAGTCCCAACAGCTAAAATATTATTCTCGCTATCCAGAACACATTTTGTAATTACATTACCAATTTTATTTTTTAGCTGCTTAACCCAGATAAAGTTACCTGTGGTATCATATTTTGCAATGTAGGAATTTACATCACCTTCTGTATAAAGCATTGATATTCCTGATCCGGGATCCACATCCAATGAATCATAAAAATGGCCAGCTATATATATATCCCCTTCAGCTGAATAGAGTATTTGGCTTCCATAATCATAATCTCCTCCCCCGAACTGCTTTACCCAGCTTAGTCCTGTTTGTGAATGAACAGGGTTGATCCAGACTATTTGAATAAAAAGGGTTAAAGCAATAAATCTATATACTGGTTTCATACATGATAACTTTTAAATTTGAAGACCTTTTGAACATCTAACGAATTCAATGGAATATTAAGGGTTACTTTTTCACATGTAAATCTAATACATTTTTTAGAATGAACTAAACTACTTATAAGCAAGATTAATCAGAACAAATTTAACCATGTAATCTGAAACTTCATGTTGCAAATTACATGCTTGCATCAAGGCAAAAGTCGGCAGTTCACATTTGCATTTATTATACGATGTCTGCCAGTTCATTAAATTCATTGTTCGTACCTTTGCCACCTCAATACCAATAAATGCACAATCCCGCAATACAACCCGAAAAAGCTGTTCTGGTCGGACTGGTTACAGCCAAACAGGACGAAAATAAAGCACACGATTACCTCGACGAACTGGAATTTCTGCTCGATACCGCCGGTGCAATTCCGGATAAAAGGTTTGTTCAGAAACTGCCAATGCCTGATTCACGCACTTTTGTCGGCGCCGGTAAAATACAGGAAATCGCCGAGTATGTAAAAGCAGCGAACATTGATATCGTTGTTTTCGACGACGAACTCAGCGGTTCCCAAACCCGAAATATCGAAAAAGAATTGGGTTGCAGAGTCCTCGATCGTCCGTTGCTGATCCTCGATATTTTTGCAAAGCGTGCCCGCACAACTACCGCAAAAACGCAGGTTGAACTGGCTCAATACCAGTATCTTTTGCCAAGGCTTACCCGCATGTGGACTCACCTCGAGAAACAACGCGGAGGTATTGGTATGCGCGGTCCGGGTGAAAAGGAAATTGAAACTGACCGCCGTATTATCCGCGATAAAATTGCTTTGCTCAAGGATAAACTCAAAGATATTGATAAGCAGAAAATTACACAGCGTAAAAACCGGGAAGAACTGATCCGTGTCGCACTTGTCGGTTACACAAACGCCGGTAAAAGCACAACCATGAACCTGCTGAGTAAAAGTGATGTGTTTGCCGAAAATAAACTTTTCGCCACTCTCGACACTACGGTACGAAAGGTCGTTGTTGAAAACCTTCCTTTCCTGCTTACTGATACGGTTGGTTTTATCCGTAAACTTCCCCACAACCTGGTTGAATCGTTTAAATCAACCCTCGACGAAGTGCGTGAAGCTGATCTGTTGCTCCATATCGTTGATATTTCGCATACTGCTTTTGAGGAACAGATAGAAGTAGCCACCCAGACGTTAGCCGAAATAGGTTGTGCTGATAAGCCCACGATTATGATTTTCAATAAGATGGATGCTTACAGCCATGTTGAAAAAGATCCGATCGACCTTGCTCCGCCAACAAAAGAAAACATTACGCTCGAAGAACTGAAAAATACATGGATGGCAAAAGCCAATTCGCCGGCAATTTTTATTTCGGCCAAACATAAAATCAATATCGACGAGCTTCGCGCCCTGCTTTATTCCGAAGTAAAAAAGCTGCATGTGGTCAGGTATCCGTACACCAGCTTTTTATATTAAAATACAAGGGAGTAAGCAAAAAAACAGATTCCGATTTTTAAAAATCCAAATCCAATTCAATGAAAGGTGTCATTCTGCTATTTGCATTTGCATTGATTGTGAACGTGTTGAAGGCGCAGGTGTTTACCAGCAGCAACCTTCCGATTGTTATAATCAGTACAAACAATGTAAGTATTCCCGACGAGCCTAAGATTCCCGGTACCATGAAAATTATCGATAATGGTCCGGGGCAAATCAATCACATTACCGATCCGGGAAATGTGTACGATGGAAATATCGGTATCGAAATCCGTGGTAGTTATTCCGCCTCTTTACCACAAAAACCCTATGCAGTCGAAACTCGCGATATCACTCAAAACGATTCTGCTGTATCTTTATTTGGCTTCCCCGAAGAAAGCGACTGGGTGTTGCTTGCCAACTATAACGACAAAGTGTTTATGCGTAATATGCTGGCGTTCAAACTTTTTAATGAGATGGGAAATTATGCTTCGCGCACCCGTTTCTGCGAAGTAACTGTTAATGGTGTTTACCAGGGAATTTATGTTTTCGGCGAAAAAATTAAGCGCGACGATGGCCGCGTAAATATTG
>CAZBZA010000254.1:0-5062 GCA_964495865.1 uncultured Lentimicrobiaceae bacterium | reverse complement strand
TGTATGAAAAATAAAACAAAACCTCTGATAGCAGACAGTTTGATCCCTGATTCCCGGGAGCATATATCGGTAAGTCAAAAACCGACCTCATTCCCGGTTGTTGGCATTGGAGCCTCCGCTGGCGGGCTCGAAGCTCTCGAACAGTTTTTTGCCAATATGCCTGCTGACTGCGGTATGGCATTTGTTGTAATTCAGCATCTCGATCCTACCCACAAAGGAATAATGCGCGAATTGCTCCAGCGCATAACCGAAATGCCGGTGTACACTGTTACTGACAGGTTGCGGGTAAAACCTTCGTGCGTTTATATTATTCCTCCCAACAAAAGTATGTCTATTTTTAACGGGGCATTGTATTTGTTCAATCCCGTCGAAACGCGCGGATTACGCCTTCCGGTCGATTTCTTTTTCCGCTCGCTGGCTGACGACCGCCTCGATGAGAGTATCGGTGTAATACTATCGGGTATGGGTTCCGATGGCAGTATGGGAGTAAAAGCAATAAAGGAAAAAGGTGGATTTATATTGATTCAGGATCCTGGATCGGCCAGGTTCGACAGTATGCCCCGCAATGCTTCCGAAGCTGCAGTGGTTGATATAACAGCTCCTGCCAATGAGTTGCCATCAAAATTAATGAACTTACTGAATCAACCGATCCGCATCAGCGCGAAGCAGGAACTGGAAAAAGATACCAGCTCCCTCGAAAAAATCAATATCCTGCTTCGCAATCAAACAGGGAATGATTTTTCGCAATACAAAAAAAATACAGTGTACCGTCGTATCGAGCGGCGCATGGGCATACACCAGATAAGCAAAATCAACTCATATGTACGTTTTTTACAGGAAAATCCTGCTGAAGTCGAAATACTCTTCAGGGAGTTGCTGATTGGAGTTACCAGTTTTTTCCGCGACACAGCAGTATGGGAGTGCATAAAGGACAAGGCATTGCCAGCTATGTTTGCACTTTTACCACATGGGCATGTTTTCAGGGCATGGATACCCGGCTGCTCAACAGGCGAAGAAGCCTATTCGCTGGCTATTGTTTTTAAGGAAGCAATAGAAAAAATGGAGGCTGAAAAGAATTTTTCCTTACAGATATTTGCAACCGACCTCGACAGCAATGCCATTGAAAAAGCCCGTAAAGGCATGTTTCCTGCAAATATTGTGAGCGATGTTTCGGTAGCCCGGCTTAACCGGTTTTTTATCCGTACCGACGACCAATACCGCGTTAATGCCGAAATTCGCGAAATGGTGGTATTCGCACCACATAATGTAATCAAAGATCCTCCCTTTACAAAACTCGATATACTCTCGTGCCGCAACCTGCTTATTTATCTTGATGCCGGATTGCAGCAAAAACTGCTGTCGCTGTTCCACTACAGCCTTAATGATAGCGGGATATTGGTATTAGGCAGTGCCGAAACTCAGGGCGGGCAAAATGATTTTTTAAAACCTGTTGATACGAAATTACGTATTTACCAACGTTCAGGTTTTGCCAAAACAGATGAACTGCTCAATTTTCCCAGTTCCTTTTCGCTCTCAAAGCAAAGCCCGAACGATAATAAGTTCCTTATGAAAGTGTCCGACAATCTGCAAATGCTTACCGATCAGTTGCTGCTGCAGCAATTTTCGCCTTCGAGCGTGCTTGTAACTGATAAAGGTGATATCCTTTATATAACCGGTAGCACAGGTAAATACCTGGAGCCGGCTGCAGGCAAAGCTAATATGAATGTTTTTGCTATGGCCCGCGAAGGTTTGCGAAACGAACTTCCGATGGCTTTCCGCAAAGCAATGCAAAACTATGAGAAAGTGGTTCTGCCCAAAATAAAATTTCCCTGTAATGGCGTGCCGCAATATGCTGATGTTAGCATTCAGCAAATCGAAAAGCCACTGGCCCTGAAAGGACGGATACTAATCATTTTTAATGATATTACTCCTGAAGAGCAGAGTAAACCGAAAACCAAAAGCCAGAAATCTACTGCTGTAGTTATGCAAGCGGAGTTGGAACTTGAACTTCAGCAGCTTAAAGAAGAATTGCAAAGTACACGCGAAGAAATGCAGACTTCGCAGGAAGAACTGAAATCAACCAATGAAGAGTTACAGTCAACCAACGAAGAATTACAATCGACCAACGAAGAGCTCACCACTTCGAAAGAAGAAATGCAAAGCCTTAACGAAGAACTCCAAACTGTAAACATAGAGCTCCAAATTAAAATTGATGATTTTTCGCGTATCAATAACGATATGAACAACCTGCTCAACAGCATCGAAATAGCTACTTTGTTTCTCGACAGGAATTTAAAAATCAGGCAGTTTACCGTTCCGGCAACAAAAATATTCAGGCTTATACCAAGCGATATTGGCCGGGAATTTACTGATCAGGTTACTGAACTCAATTATCCCGGTTTATATGATGATGCCAGCGAAGTACTGCGTACCCTCGTTTATCAGGAAAAAGCCGTTTCGACACGCGACGGCCGGTGGTTCAATATCCGCATTATGCCTTACCGCACTTTTGAGGACAGGATTGACGGGCTTGTTATTACCTTCATTGATATCACCAAAGCCAAGCAACTCGAAGCTACACTGCGAAAGTCGGAACTGAGGCTGAATTCGATTCTTAGTGCTGTGCATGGTGTAGTTATAGGAGTATCGGTAAAAGGTGAAATAACAGATTTTAACTCAGAAGCTGAAAAACTACTAGGCATCAGCTGCAGCGAAGTTTTAGGGCGCAAATACGTTGATTTATTTATCGATGAAACATCCCGAAAGCAGGTAGAAGCTGAAATGAGCGAATTATTGCTGTTAAAAGCACCCGGAAACTATACGAACAAACTTAAAACCACCGATGGAAAAACTATGGAAATTACATGGTCAGTTTATAACTTATCCGACAACGAAGGCATGTTGATCGGCTTTGTGATACTGTAAGTTAGCGGTTTTGGGTTATGATTAAAACTGATAAAAATACGCCCGAAGAATTGTAGCAATACAAAAAATAAAACTTGTCATTAACTAACAAATCGTCAGAGTGCAGCATTAAGTTTGCTGATACGGAAGATGAAAATAATTTTATCCAATTGGAAACTGAAAACATTAAACTGAAAAAACAACTTGAGGAATTACGCATTTCGGGAGATGCTGAAAAACAAGCCCTGGAATTGTATAATGATGCCCTGGAAATCGGGAATTTCGCTTACTGGGAAATTGATTTTCCTTCGGGTAAAACAACGTTTCATAAAAGCAAAGCCACTATACTGGGATACGAGCCTGAACGCTTTAACCATTATTCCGATTTTACGGCCTTACTGCACCCCGGCGATGTGGAACCTGTCATGGAGTCAATGCGCAATTGTCTGAATGGCACCAACGAAAAATACCAGGTCGATTACCGGATAAAAACAGCTACAGGACAGTATAAATGGTTTCATGACATTGGCCGGATAGTTGCCCGTACTCCTGATGGAAAACCCATGAAGGTCAGGGGTATTGTAGTAGATATTTCCGATCGTAAGCAAGCCGAAATCCGTTACGCCGAGAGCGAAGCCAAATGGAAAACTTTAATAAATACTTCGCCTGACGGAATTGTAATTTCAACTCTCGACGGAATAGTGCTGTTCGCATCGGATAAAGTTCTGGATCTGTATGGTACTGACTCATCAGAAGAACTGACAGGTAAAAGTATTTTTGATTTTATCGACGAATCGTATCACGAAAAGGCAGTTACGCTTATCGGCGAAATGCTGAACGGCAATTACACCGGAGCTTCGGAATATCTGATGAAAAGGCGCGACGGTTCACACTTTTATATGGAGATAAATGCCGAAACGCTTCGGGATAAAGAGGGGAAGGCGGAAAAAGTGTTTTTCATATTACGCGATATCACCGAGCGGAAGCAAACTGCTCAGGATCTGAGCGATAGTAACGACCGTTTCCGGACTTTTCTGGATACGGTTACTAATATTGCAGTGCAAAGTTATAATGCTGACTGTACTATTACCTACTGGAATAAGTCGAGCGAAGGTATCTACGGCTTCACCGACAGGGAAGCTATAGGGCAGAATATTGCTGACCTTATTTTTCCTGACGAGCTTAAAGAGCCTTTTAAAAAGGCTGTAAAGGAAATGGAGCGAAGTGGTATTGGTCATCCGGCCGGTGAACTTCTGCTAAAGCGAAAGGATGGAACGCGTATATCCGTTTATTCCAACCACAGCATAGTAAAGCTGCCCGGAAGAGAACCGGAGTTTTATTGCATCGATATCGATTTAACTGAACGTAAGAGGATTGAAGCTGCTTATAAAGAGAGCGAAAAACATTTTCGTACCCTTGCCGATTCAGGACAAGCGCTCGTGCGCACTTCGGGCCTCGATAAACGGACCAATTACTTTAACTTGCCCTGGCTCAATTTTACCGGACGTACTCTTGAGCAGGAATCAGGTAATGGCTGGGTTAAAAGTATCCATCCCGAGGATGTACAACGATATCTTAGTACCTTCGACGACGCTTTTATTAAGGGTTCGAAATACAGCCTGATATATCGTTTGCTAAATGCAAATGGCGAATACCGCTGGCTGCAGGATGTTGGTTCGCCACGTTTTAACAGCAGCGGCGATTTTATAGGTTACATAGGGCACAGTATCGATATTACCGACCTCAAGCGAATGCAGGATGCTGTCGAAAAAAGGATAATTGCGCTTACCCGGCCTTTATCGGATATGGAAACGGTACTTTTCGACGAACTGTTCGAGATGGATACCATTCAGCGTATTCAGGATGATTTCGCATCGGCTGCAGGAGTAGCTTCCTTAATTGTTCGGCCCGATGGCAGCCCAATAACCAAACCCAGTAATTTCACCAGGCTTTGTAACAATATTATACGTAAAACCGAAATTGGGTATGCCAACTGCCACAAATCTGATGCAGCCAACGGAGTTCCCAATGTTAGCGGACCTGTGGTGCAACCTTGCCTCAGTTGTGGCTTGTGGGATGCCGGGGCAAGCATAACCGTAGGCGGTGTTCATATTGCCAGCTGGCTGGTTGGCCAGGTGCGCGACGAAACACAAACGGA
>CAZBZA010000253.1:0-5063 GCA_964495865.1 uncultured Lentimicrobiaceae bacterium | reverse complement strand
CGGAGTAAATACGAGTCACTTGAGAGAGAGTTTAGTATATAATAATAGCCCTCAGAGCGAAAAGTAATACGTTTTCCGGCCTTTTTTTTATTCTTTTTCAGTAAATTTTCTCTTGCAGTTTTTCCTGCTTAACCCTTTTGTTTCCTGATCGGTTTACTTTATCTGTTCCAAATTTTCTAAAGTCGGGTTTGGTCCCAGAATGTAGCATGTTGGGTTGTTATTTTGGCAAAAAAAAAGAGGCTGCCAGTGGCAACCTCTTTTTGGTTTTTTATAGAAACTGTTTCCCGTTTATTTGGTTACAACAAACTTCTTCACAGCATAGCCATTAGAAGTGCTTATCGTAATTGTGTATGTGCCGGTGCTCAGATTCAGGTTTAAAGCGTCAGAATAGTTACCGTTGCTTTCGATACCCGTTTGTTCGTAAACAACCTTACCATTGGCGGCAGCGATGCGTAACTGCAAAGTTTCGTTGCCCGGTGTTGACACCGAAAGCTTAAAGTTACCGTTATTTGGGTTTGGTGTTACGCTTACTCCAATATTGCTCGTATTATCACCAATTCCTAATGAACTGAAAACGTTAACGGTAATTGCTTCGGACAAGGTGCTTTCGTTACAGCTATTAACAGCTTTTGCAGTTAGTGTAGCAGTTCCGCGGTAAACGCTGTTCCATACAACATTTGCGCTCTCCGTGTTGCCCGATACAATGCCGGCTTCAGCTGGCAACAATTGCCATACGTATGATTGAGCAAAAGCAGCAGGAGTAACCGTATAATCAGTATTGCCGGTTGCATTGAGGTCAACTTCGGCTGGTCCCTGTGGTTTCGATGGAACTCCGGCATTGCCGTTAATGGTAACAATTACGTTTTCGGTAACTGTACATTCCGAAGCAAGAACTGTTTCGATAATAGAAATACTGTTAGTTCCTGTAGTGTTCCATGTTACCTGAACTTCATTGCTACCCTGGCCCGAAGTAATGGTGCCACCTGTAATATCCCAGGTGTAAGAATTCCCTGAGTTGGCTGTTGTTGAGTATGTTACCATATCGCCAGGACATCCTGAAATTGCGCCGCTAACTGAAGTTGCCGGTATCGGATTGATTGATACAGACCTTGTATGAGTAACCATACAATTCTGTTGTGTGTTTTCCGCAACGGTAACTAAGCCTGATGCATCCGAATTCCAGTTAACAGTTATCTGGTTTGTTCCTGCACCCGTTTCAATTGTTCCGCCTGCAACTGTCCATTCGTAAGTGTTTCCGGTATTAGGCTGGGTGGAATATATTACTCCGTTTGTCTGGGCACAAACAACAGTTTCTCCTTCAACGTTTGTATTTGGACTGGCATTGATAGTAAGCGTTTTTGACGATACCGCTGCCGTGCACGACTGGTTGGATGCTGCCAGGGTGAGGGTGACTGAACCTGCTGCAATATCTTCAGCGCTTGGTGTATAATCAGCATACATTACTGCCGGATTACTGAAAATACCTGTTCCGCTGGTTGTCCAGTTCAGTTGAGTGTAATTGGTTGCCGTAGCTCCCATATTTGTATATACAGAACCACTGCACATGTTGGCATTTTCGCCTGCAAATGCTGCTGACGGCTGTTGAAAATTCAGCATCATTGTATCAGCAACAGCTCCGGTAGTGCCATCAACGGTCATAATAAGCGTAACTGAACCTGAAGTTACATCGGCTGTTGTTGGGGTATAAACTGGATTCAGGATGGCAGTATTACTGAACGCTCCGGTACCTGAGGTTGTCCATGCAACAGTTGAGTAATTGGAAGCATTGCCGCTGCATTGGTACGGAGTGTTTTGACAGGTATAATCATCAATACCGGCAAAAGCAGTAGTATATTGCGGAAGCGGTAAAACAATGAAGTCGACCCATACGCAATCGGAATTGGTTGAAGTTCCGGCGTTTTTGGTATAGATGAATTTAAAAGTGTGGTTACCTGCAGTAACAGGGACAGCCGTATAAGTCCATGGAGTGGTTCCTGAGTAGCTGACTTTCATCACGTTATCTACATAAAATTTAAAACCGTCAGCTACAGGCTCCGACGAAGTTTTGCAGTAGAATTTGATAGTATCGTTGCTTGGCACATTATAATTGAGGATAAGCTGTGAACTTTGCGAATGGCCAATAGCGCCTGATTTTGCGGTAAATGCACCTTCGTATTGTCCTGAACTGGTTATAGTCCATGGCAGGTTTCCTCCGCTTGTCCAGTTAAATTTGCTGAAATCACCGGTTTCCCAGTCTTCAACCAGCAGTCCGGCCTGAACGATATAAGTCCGTTGAGCGGAATAAGCTCCGGAAACAGCAGTAAAATCGAGGTTAATTGATACGCCCGGAGGTGCCTGTGTGCTTACCGAAACATTGAATTCGGCTACCGGCGAACCAAGAGGGTTGACAGTTCCAAGACTGAAAGTGTTGTTGCTCAGTGTTAACAATCCGCTGCTAACAGAAAGAGTCGCATTAACATCAGGTGCAGCGCTTAACCCGTTATTCAAGGTCGTAATTTTAATAATGGCACTTTCGCCTGGATCGAGGCGGCCATTGCCGTTTCCACCCTGTGAATCGTCAATAACCATTGAACCTGCAACAAGTTCAGGTGCACGGCAAGTGAGATCAAAATAACTTGTCCATGTATCGGTTCCGTTGGTAGCAGTGGCTGTTACCATTTTGGTATATCCGTCAGGAACATTATTTGCAATTTGAACCTGGAATCCGTTTTCAACAGTAACAACAGTTTGTGACGGAATTGAAGGATATGCTTCTGTATTATCAGTTATTGTGATGTAAGGATCATTAAGAGCAAGTGTCACCATAACATTTTCAGCCGGATTGTTTCCAAGGTTCTTTTCGCCTAACGAAAGGAATGCATTCTCTCCAAAATCAAGGGCCTGGTTGTTGTTTCCGGTTGGGTCGTTAACCGTATAATTGTCAGTGATAACATACGGGTTCACATCCGAAATTACAATAAAGCTTGAGTAATGGCGGTAATGATTTGTTTTAGTAACAACTACTTTAACAGTTGTGCCTACAGCAGGTGCGGCTACAGGTACTGCAACAGGCGAGCCTGTTCCGTTTGCTGTTCCGATAATAATACCGTTTGCTGTAAGAGCAATAAATGAACCAGCGGGAGCTGTAACGTTAAAGGTTGTTGCCGAACTTATCATTACTTCCGGATGAGAAACCGTAAGATGCTGCGGCACCTCGCTGAAAATAGTCTGGAAACCATCGCCATGATGATGGAAAAGGTGATAAGTAACTACTTTATTTGATGTATTGTAAGGCCATGATGACTGTTGCAGAAAGTATTTGCCGGCAGCATTACCGAAAGCAGGCAATAATCCCCGCTCCTGGAACATAGCGCCATAACCTGGCATGAAATCGGGCCACATATTATCGTAAAATCCCCAAACATAAGTATCGTTTACAAAGGAATAGGATGTTTCGGAAGCTGCCAGTATACCGACACAGCCTGCATTTTGTCCGTTATATTTATACCTGTGGAATTTCTCGGCGAAACACTCGCTGCTATAGTTATACTTTCCTGTCAGACAGTTTACTGACATGATGTACGATAGTTTCCCAACATTAGTCAAGCCATTAATATTACTATTAACATAAGATGGTTCTCCCCAGCCTGTTTCCATACCGTGGTCGCGGTGCTGAAGAATAAATGCTCCTGCATTTAAAGCATTGTTAACCATTGTAGCTGTTCCTCCGTCCCAGCCACCAAGCTCAGCCGGTGAAGCAGGAATATATCCTAAACCGTTAGGGCCGAAATAGTTGACAACAGTATTGGTATTGGTAGCTGTTGACCATTGTGAGCCAGGAGTCCCCTCATATATTGCATTAATTCTTACAGGTGTTTTTCCCTGAACATTCTTAAAAAAGCCACCAACAACTTCTGAACAAATCTGGAACCAACGTTCGGTCTGCCATCCTAAAGCAGTGATAGGGTTAGCATAAAAACTCTGAGAAGTAGGAGGATTGCGTTCGTAATCAATAAATTTACGTACAAACGTTTCAAGTTGTTCTGCATTATTGGCTGTCATACGAGCCATAGCAATTTCCGGAAGGTTATTATTATCAACATCTGCATAAATATTGTCGGAAACGCAATAGTTGTCCCAGATGGGCGAAGTAATACTGTTGGCTGCGTTAGTGCCATAATCGGCCATAATTAGAATAGCCGAAGGAGGAATATCCCATGTGCTATAAGCCGTATTTATATAATTTTCGATGATAGTAGTTGTATTTCCGCCAATTTCCTGAAGTGATACAATTTTGGTAAGTATTCCCTGTTCTGTTCTGAAAGCTTTAATTGTATCAGCCCATGTCTTGAAAATGGCATCATTAGGAACAATAATCAGGTATTCGCAACCGGTAGCATCAGCATTGGCATACTGTGCTGCCCTTGTTGAGTAATCAACTGCAGGAATGGAGGCATTATTAAATGCATGGTCCATCAGGATAGGGTCCCAGTAGCGGCTGCGTAAACGGGAGTCGCCAAATTGTCCGTTACCACCTGTGAAATTAACTTTTACTTCAAGGTCGCGGTATACTTTTAGTTCTTTTGTTACCGGATTGTATTGATAAGGTGTAATGGTGAGCATTACCATATCTACACCACGGATTTGTGAATTTGGCGAAAGTGATGCCGGTTGAGCCGGATAAAAAGCATTTTTCGCATAAATGCTCAAATCGCGGTTATACTGCAGTGGTCCGCGTTCGGTTTCGAGCGGGATACGAGGAGCCGGGGCCATTTCGATATTCTGATACGTTTCAACACGCATGTTTACAATTTCGATGCTGGCCGTTGCGCCCTGAGGTATTGCAATGTATTTGCTCAGCGTTGGCAGGTTGGGAGCGCCTTCGCCATTAGGCAGAAAAATGCCTTCGAGGCTGATTTCCTGCATGCTTTCGCCATTGATTGCGCGGGTGTCGAGCGAAAATTCTTTAATCGAGAAATTAACGGTAACACCTGATGAGCTTTGCGCTTTCAAAGAAACTCCCTGCTGTCCCCAGCTATCGGAATAGGTAACTTTTTCGGCAT
>CAZBZA010000252.1:0-5094 GCA_964495865.1 uncultured Lentimicrobiaceae bacterium | reverse complement strand
TTGTTGGTGTATATTTTACACGAAGATATATTAAAAAAATACATAATCAGAAGAATTGTTAAAATTTCTTAATATAAATTGACAGGAGCTAACAGTAAAAATTTTTATATATCATTCATTAAAAGCACAATACATCGTTATTTAACTTAATTATAAATTACAGTTTATATACAAGTCATGTTCATTTTTAAAAATACACTTAGTGCTATGTTTACACTTACAAAAAAAAATTTAAAGTTTACACAAATACCGACTCTCCTGAAATCACTTCATATTTACAAACCTTTATATAAAGAAGTATGGCCTCCAGATTTACCCAGAAAGCCATACTTTTATTAAAACCAGATTTGTCGGGTTCAGTGTTTTGGAATGAAAATCCGTTTTTCACTTCATTTTACAATATTACACTGCCCCATCTGCTCATATTCTTAATACCCCGGATTTTGAACTAATTTGGTATTCTTATCTATTTCAGACTGCGGGATCGGCCATAAGAGCTTGTTTTCGTTCAATGTGTATCCGAGGCTCACTCCATCAACTCCTTTTGCATTATTAATTACTTCGATTGCTCTGCCGGTGCGTTTCAAATCATACCAACGGTGGCCTTCGAATGCAAGTTCCAGTCTTCTTTCCTTTTCAATAGCCAAACGCATGGCAGCCTGATCACCTGCTGAAGTATTAGGCAGGCTTACACGCGAACGAATCTGGTTTACAAGGGCAGCAGCACCGCCAACATCACCCGTTTCATTTAAAGCTTCTGCTTTAAGTAAAAGAATGTCAGCCAATCGCAGGAAAATGTAGTTTTGCGGGCTGGGCGAAATATTTATCCTGTATTTATTAATAAAAGGATAGCTGGTTTGTGGCCAGTGTATATCGGACCATTTACCGGAAACATCCAGAAATGTGATGGAAGAAGCCTTCCTGATGACATCATTTTCAGCATCAAAAGCTGCGACCAGGTCGTTGGAAGGGATATTGAATTTTTTCCAGTCCATACCAATAAACATGCTTGCTCCCCAATTACCACTGGAACTGGTTCCTTCATAGTTTATTTCAAAAATAGCTTCTGAAGAATTTTCATGTGCATTATCCCATAACTGGTCGTACTCGGGTAATAAACTATAGCCGCCATTTATTACATCGTTACAGTAATTCAGCACCTTTTGCCAATCTTGGGGTTCCTGTGTTGCATATACTTTTGCAAGCATCGCATTTACAGCGCCTTTTGTAACAAACCCCTTATCGACGGAACTTGCTTTTGCACCAGGCAATGCCACTTCGAGGTCAGCAATAATTTGCTTATAAACATCAGCCATGGGTGTGCGCGGAGGAAACATAATGGGATATATTTCCGGAAGCAGCTCCGCACTGATTGTTTTTATTTCCTCCAGTTGCAATGGCACATCGCCCCAAAGCTGCACGAGTTGAAAATACATGAAAGCTCTTATAAAAGAAGCTTCCGATTTGATTTCCTGCTTACGTGCATCAGTAAGAGCTGGATCTGTAACCGCATCAACGTTGTTTATTACAGTGTTGGCCTGTCCGATAATTGAGTAAAGGTATCCCCAGTCGCGGCTCACATTCGAATTGGTGGCATCAATATTATAGTCATCAATCTGAAAGTTTGCGGGGTTATCAGCACCTGCATATGCATCGTCCGATTGGGCATCGCCATTCACAAAGTAATCGAGTTCGAAATACTCATTCCTGAAACCTGCGTAAACACCTGCTAAAGCAGATTCAACTTCGCTTGCCGATTTATAAAGTATAGAGTCAGAACTTTCATTCAGCACTGCAATACTTTGCGAGACCGGTTTCACATCCAGGAAATCCTCGCACGAGTAAATCGTAAGCACAAGAACTACTGAAAACAGGATTTTTATTATATTTTTCATCTATGTATGTTTTTAGAATTCAACATTTAAACCCACTATTATTGAACGGGCTTGCGGATAAGTACCGTAATCAATACCCATTTCAACAGCACTGTTGCCATACGCATTTACTTCAGGATCGAATCCGCTGTACTTTGTAAATGTGAGCAGATTTTGTCCTGTAATATAAACGGATAACCTGCTGATGGCTTTGATCTCATGCATTTTATCGATAGCCCTGTAGGATAGGGTAAGCGATTTCAACCTCAGGTAGGAACCATCTTCAACAAAGCGTGTTGAATTGCGCACATTATCAACATTACCACCACCGATGGCCCGCGGAATATCAGTAATCTGGCCAGGCTCAGTCCAGCGGTTTAATACAACTGTTGACTGGTTCTTACTATCGAACATTCCTTCGAGATCAATACGGGTAGCATTATAGATATCATTCCCCTGGCTTCCCTGAAGGAAAATATTCAGGTCGAACCGTCCATAACTCAAATTGTTGGTAAACCCGTATATAAAATCGGGCTGGGCACTACCTATAACAGTACGGTCGCCGGTATCAAAAATACCATTGTCGTTCAGATCTTTGTATTTCTGATTTCCGGTTGCAGGATCAACACCATCAGCCACATATCCAAAAAATGAACCGAGTGGCAGGCCTACTTTAACAATAGCAACCTCCGAGTTGTTACTGTAAATTCTTCCGAAATAATACACATCGGTGTATTCGAGCGCGGTAACTTCATTCTTGTTGAACGACATGTTGAAATCCATGCTCCATTTCAGTTTTTTATCGATGTTGATTGTACTCAGGTTAAATTCAATTCCTTTATTCTCAATCTCGCCTGCGTTAGTCTGTATTGAAGTAATCGGCAATGAATTTGATAACTGAACATTCAACAGCACATCGCTTGTCTTTTTGTAGTATGCATCCACATTAAGGGTAACCCTCGAGTTGAGCATTGTAAGATCAAAACCGATATTCGACTGAGCTGTAGTTTCCCATCTCAGATCAGGATTTCCATAGGTTGACTGGTAAGAAGCAGGACCCGAAAGAGGATTGGTAGGAGTTTGGCGATAGTATGATACAAGTCCGTAGCTTGCATAATTGGGAATTCCTTCCTGGTTTCCGTTTTTACCCCAGCCTCCGCGGATTTTCAAATCATCGATTGCGGTGAGACCTTTCATAAACTTCTCCGACGATAAACGCCAGCCAGCTGAAAACGATGGCATTGTGCCCCAATGGTGCGACAGCTTTGAGGATCCGTCGTGACGAAGACTCATGGTAAGATAATACCTGCTGTTGTAATCGTATGTCGCACGTCCGAAAAATGAGGCAAGGGTCCACTCCTGCACATCAGTACTTCCCGAAATAATATTTGCAGCGTTTAATGTTGTTACAGATACATCTTCAGGGAAGTCGTTACCGGTAAGATAGGAATCACTGCCTTTGTATTTCTGTATACTATTTCCGAGCAAACCGGTAAAAGTATGTTTTTCAATTGACTTCGAATAATCGAGGGTATTTTCCCAAAGCCATGTATTACCGTTGTATTTATCAGCACTTCCTATTCCATTTTGCTGACGACCATAATTGGTCCGGAAAGGGTCGAGATAATAATCCCATTGGTGGGTAACTGCATCAACGCCACCCCTGGTTTTCAGGAACAATCCGGTTGCCAGTTTGGCTTCTGCAAAAATATTTCCGAATAATTGCTTATCAATTGATTCCTGATCAGGACCTTCCATATAGGCAATAGGATTTTCCCATGATGGTTGAAACGGATTCGGATCGAACCATCCACTTCCGTCATCTTTATATACGTGCAGAAACGGAGGGGTATTGAGCGTACTCATAATTACACCACCACGACCTGAACTTGCATTGTCGGGAGTATCCTTTGTATTGAGATTCATTATGTTAACACTGGTACCAATTTTAAGCCAGGGTCTCACTTCATTGTCGAGATTCACGCGCAGGGTATAGCGGTCGAAACGGGCGGGACTAACAATACCCTGATCGCTGAGATATCCACCGGAAATAAAATATTTTGATTTATTATCGCCTCCTGAAACTGAAAACTGGTAGGATTGTGTGAATCCGGTTCCGAATACTGAATCACTCCAGTTTGTATAATCGGTTGCAGAAGGGTCAAGGCTTCCTGGTTGGATTTCCTCCATGAGGTCACGGTATTGTTTGGTATTTAACACATCAACACTTTTTCGAAGCCGGGAAGCTCCAAAATAAGTATTAAAGCTCACCAAAGGCGTATTTTCCTGTCCCCTTTTGGTTGAAATAACTACAACTCCATTAGCAGCCCTAGCACCATAAATAGCCGCTGAGGAAGCATCTTTAAGAATAGTCATCGACGAAATATCGTTGGGGCTAATACCTTTTATATCGGTTGTAGGAACTCCATCAACTACATAAAGCGGTTCGTTACCGGCAAGTACAGAAGTAGCTCCGCGAACACGCACTGCAAGTCCGGCTCCGGGTTTACCCGAAGGTTGCGTTACCTGAACCCCTGCTGCTTTCCCCTGCAAAGCCTGTGCTGCCGATACAATTGGCCTGTCGCGAAGATCTTTCTCTCCAACAACAGATACAGCTGTGGTTAAATCCTTTTTCTTTTGAGCACCGTATCCAACAATTACAACTTCATCAAGCAATTTGGTGTCTTCGAGCAATACAATGTCAATTACGGATTGGTTAGCAATTTGCATTTCCTGTGAAACAAAGCCAATAAAGCTAAACTTTAAAACACCGCCTGTTACATCGAGGCGGTAATTACCATCAATATCAGTTGCGGTTCCAATTGTAGTTCCGACTAGTTGTACTGTAACACCCGGTATTCCAAGTCCGGCAGCATCAGTAACCTTTCCGGTAATTTGCCTGTTTTGCGCAAAGGCGGATAAAGAAAGCATTAAAAAAATTAGTAGTATGTATTTTTTCATTGTCAAAAAGATTTTGAGTGTTTTTATAGGTTTCCTGACTCACAATTTGCAAGAATAGGTTAAAAAGGTACCCGATTGCTTAAAAGTATGACACCCTAATATTTATATATTTCTGTAAATCAGCCCTATATAAAAATGATCAAGAGCGAGCCGTTAACCCGCCCACTCTTGATCAAAAATGTGATAAAAATTAAGTACTATCTAACAAGTATGATTGACCAGGCTGATCCGCCACTATGGTCAGCAGTTAAGTCAACTG
>CAZBZA010000251.1:0-5101 GCA_964495865.1 uncultured Lentimicrobiaceae bacterium | reverse complement strand
TATTTTTCTGAGGCCAGTCCCTTTTAAGAAAATTTTTCCATTTGGCAACTTACGGGGGGCGGTTTGGCTCATGAGCACAATTTTCAGGGTTTAGGGACCGGCCTATTAGAAATTTCACAACAGCTGTTGCTTCACCAGAAAGGCGCATGATAATGAACAAAGGAATGAGCGTAACGCAAAACACCAGCTTCAACCATGCCCGGCAACCTGACAAATCTAACAAGCCTTGTTTTGCGAGCCTTTCGGTGATGCATACAGATGTGTGAAATTTATAATAAGCCTTGACCTTTTATGCGCGTATTGCTTATTTTCACAGGTGCGCATGAGATCGTTTCACTAAGTTGTTTCTTTTGGGTTAAGCCAAAAGAAAAGAATTAAAATACAAATATTTTATTACATGGAAAGTAACCCAGCACATCAAAATAATATGTAGCCGATTTTATACCTGAACGAATTTCCTGAATCGGAATTTTTATTCATGGTCAGAAATATCTGATGAATAGTCGGATTTTTAGGATAAGTTTAGTTTGTCGTTTTCAGTAATTCTATTCCCGGATAAATCCTCTATAGATAATCGTTACTTTATATTAAAATTAGAAATATTTGTAATATGGTTATAAAAATAGGGGGTGTATGGAAAAATAATAATAAAAAATCTAATTATAATTAAAAAAATAGGGGGTGTGTAAAAAAAATAGTTATTTTTGCGCTCTAAATATAAAAATCTGAATTTATGGCAACTTTACGATTCAAAGCATTAGGCGATGCACTTAAAAGGAAACCGGTACTGGTAACACCTCCCGGTGATAAAATATCTGACTATTACGGGATGTATGTATTCGACAGGGAAAAAATGGAGAAATATCTTCCTAAAGACGCTTTCAGGAGTGTTGTTGCCGCTATCGATCTGGGTACACGAATCGAGCTTAAATTAGCTGACCAGATAGCTCTTGGTATGAAAACCTGGGCCATGAGCCTGGGAGCTACTCATTACACACACTGGTTTCAGCCGCTTACCGAAAGCACCGCCGAAAAACACGACACTTTTACCTCTCCAACCGGTCGCGGATCGGCTATCGAGGTTTTCTCCGGCGAATTACTTGTGCAGCAGGAACCTGACGCATCGAGTTTCCCAAGTGGTGGAATCCGTAATACATTCGAAGCCCGTGGTTATACCGCATGGGATCCATCATCGCCGGCGTTTGTGCTCGAAGGTACCCTTATTATTCCTACTATTTTTATTTCCTATACCGGCGAAGCTCTCGATTACAAAACACCGCTTTTAAAAGCACTTCATTACCTCGATAAAGCAGCTGTGGATGTTTGCCAGTATTTCGACAAAGATGTTACACGCGTTAACAGCAACCTGGGGTGGGAGCAGGAGTATTTTCTGGTCGACGAAGCTGTATTTAACGCCCGCCCCGATTTAGTATTGACTGACCGCACCCTTCTCGGTCATGCTTCGGCAAAAAATCAACAACTGGAAGATCAGTATTTCGGGCAAATTCCAAGCCGCGTACTGGCGTTCATGAAAGAGCTGGAATTTGAATCCTATAAACTCGGGATTCCATTAAAAACACGTCACAACGAAGTGGCTCCCAATCAGTACGAACTGGCTCCTGTGTATGAAGAAACAAACCTGGCTAATGATCATAACCTTTTGGTAATGATGATTATGCGAAAGGTTGCAGCACGTCATCGATTTAAAGTGTTATTGCACGAAAAACCGTTTTCAGGCATTAATGGATCAGGAAAGCATAATAACTGGTCGGTGTCGACCAATACCGGTGTGAATCTCCTTTCACCCGGCAAAACCCCAAGGTTGAACCTGCAGTTCCTTACTTTCCTTATAAATACATTAGCTGCGGTTCATAAGCATAATGCATTGTTAAAAGCCTCCATATCTTCGCCCGGCAATCAGCACAGGTTAGGCGCTAATGAAGCACCACCGGCAATTATTTCGGCATTTCTCGGGCAGCAGTTAACGAGGATGCTTAATGAAATTGAAGAAAGAGTTACTGACGAAAAAATGTCGCCCGAAGAAAAAACAGCGATAAAACTCGATATCGGAAAGATACCGGAGATTTTACTCGACAATACCGACCGGAACCGGACTTCACCATTTGCATTTACCGGCAACCGTTTCGAGTTCCGTGCTGTTGGGTCATCAGCAAACTGCGCTTCCGCAATGATACCCCTCAATACAGCTCTTGCCGTTCAACTTGTTGAGTTTAAAGCTGAAGTTGACGCTATTATTGAAAAAGGTGTTAAAAAGGATGAGGCTATCCTGCAGGTTCTGCGACGTTTGATCAAAAAATCGAAACCTATCCGTTTCGATGGAAATGGATACAGCGATGAATGGAAAGAGGAAGCAGAAAAACGGGGCCTTGATTGCGAAGCAATAGTGCCGCTTATTTATGATGCATATTTAACTCCTCAGTCGCGTGAACTCTTTAAACAAGCCAATGTTTATACCGATATTGAGATGGAAGCCCGTACTGAAGTGCGCCACGAATTGTATTCGAAAAAAGTACAAATTGAATCACGGGTATTAAGTGACCTGGTTATGAATCACATTCTTCCAACGGTTATCGAATACCAGGCCATGCTTATTAACAGCACACAAGGCTTGAAAAATCTGTATAATGATTCGGAATACCAGGTTCTGGCTGTACGCAGGTTAAAGCTGATCAAGGAGATTTCGGAACACATTGAAATTGTTGAAACTAAGGTAGCTTCCATGATTGAGGCCCGCAAACTGGCAAACAATCTTGAGGATGCACGCGAAAAAGCACTGGCTTACGCAACCGAAATTTTCCCGTTTTTCGACGAAATCCGCTATCATGTCGATAAACTTGAGCTCATAGTTGATAACGAAAAATGGCCGCTGCCTAAATACCGTGAGTTGTTGTTTGTCAGATAAAACAATCATAACAGTATTCATACATTCATCCCTTCCGGTTAATAAGTAACGGAAGGGATTTTTTTATTTGAGTTTTTCATTTGGTCGTTCATTTTATTAAAGAAACAAAGTACTTAAAATAAATACTAAAATTTAGCGGATATCATTAAATGATCTATCTTTACACATTCTAAATAAAAATAAGAATTAAGTAAATAATGATGAACAAAGATCAGATAATCAACGCTTTAAAAACAGTTCACGATCCTGATTTACACAAAGACCTGATATCACTTGGCATGATTGAAGATATTGAAATTGATGGTAATAAAGTCAGTTTCAAGCTCGTTTTAACCACACCGGCCTGCCCGATGAAGGAAAAAATGAAAAATGATTGTGTAGCAGCAATTCAGTCGCGGGTTGACCCATATGCCGAAGTAATCATTGACATGACTTCGCGCACAACCAGCCGTCGCAAAAATGATGATACAATGCTGAAAGGCGTTAAAAATATAATTGCTGTTGTTTCAGGTAAAGGCGGAGTCGGGAAATCTACTGTTTCGGCCAACCTTGCTGTTGCTTTGGCAAAACTCGGTGCCAAAGTAGGATTACTCGATGCTGATATTTACGGTCCTTCGGTTCCTCTGATGTTCGACCTGGTGAATGCCCGTCCGAATGCCCGTGAAGAAGACGGACGCACCATTCTCGAACCCATCGAAAAATACGGAATCAAGCTTCTTTCGATCGGATTTTTTGTTGATCCTAACAAAGCGCTCGTTTGGCGCGGACCAATGGCTTCGAACTACCTTACGCAAATGCTTACCGGCGGCGACTGGGGCGAACTCGATTACCTTGTAATTGATATGCCGCCCGGAACAGGTGATATTCATCTTACCCTGGTTCAAACGGTACCCGTTACAGGCGCAGCTATTGTTACTACGCCGCAGGAAGTAGCTCTTGCCGATGCCCGCAAAGCCTATAATATGTTTACTACCGATAGTATTAAAGTTCCGGTTTTGGGCCTTGTCGAAAATATGGCATGGTTTACCCCGGCCGAATTGCCCGAAAACAAGTATTATATTTTTGGCAAAGAAGGTGGCAAGCGTTTCGCCGAAGAAATCGGTGTTCCTTTGCTGGGTCAGATTCCTTTGGTGCAAAGCATCTGCGAGTCGGGCGACAGCGGAAACCCTGTTGCTACCTTGGACGACTCATCGCCGGTAGCATTGGCATTCCGTCAGTTAGCCGAATCAGTAGCACAACAAATTGCTATCCGTAATGCAAACCTTGATCCGACTCAGATTGTTGAGATAAAATCATAAATATTACTAACAGTCATTTTCTGCCTGTTTCAACAGATCACATCCAATCAACCAATAAAAAATAGAAAAACATGTCAGAATTAGAAACCAAAGTACGCAATGTAATCGAACAGATTCGTCCTTACCTGCAAGCCGACGGCGGCGATATCAGTTTCGTGGAACTTACCAGCGACAACGTTGTAAATGTTGAATTGCAGGGAGCCTGCGGTTCGTGCCCTTTCAGCCGTATGACATTGAAAAACGGTGTTGAAGATGCCATGCGCAAAGCCTTGCCGGAAATAAAATCGGTGGAAGCGATTAATATCTAAGTTCAGTTTTGAACGCGACAATTCATTTTGTCCTTATCATGCTGTAAAATTTGCAATAAGGCGATTGCGAAAAAAAAGAATGACCGGGTATTATTCAGGTCATTCTTTTTTATTTTCTGACAACTGCGATTTTCTCGGAGCTTTTCTTTATAATTCTGTCGAACAAAGCTTTAACCCGCGAATATTCATCAGGAGAATAGTTTCTGTCAGGCAGGATTTGTAACCTAGCGAAGAAATCTCATTCCGCGCAGGGGAAAAATACCGCCTCAGCTTACTATCAGGATTATAAATACGTCTAAAAAGCTAGAGTGGGACTATATGGTTCACTTCCTGGATTTTATGTTTATACGGATTACAAATCCTTTTATTACCGAAAGGTGGGATTACAAATCCCACCCGACGAGGTAATATTAAGACATGTGTGGAAAAAAATTGTTGCTCAACTTTCAGCCAGAACAAATGTATATAAAGATTTCAAATGTTTGTACGAACATAAATACTTGCATTTGCTGGAGCGTTTATTGGCAGTAGTTGTTGATTCTATTTGATTCTCAAATCTGAGGGATTCTGTC
>CAZBZA010000250.1:0-5200 GCA_964495865.1 uncultured Lentimicrobiaceae bacterium | reverse complement strand
AATCATTCCATATAATATCACCATACTGAATCGTATATTTTTGGAATAATTGTTTATCCAGATATTTTCTGGTCATGGGATTTCGCGCATTTTGAAGGAATTTTGAAAAATCAATCTGTTTCTCGGTTCCATCAGAGAATCCAAACAAAATTGTGTAGTCTCGCAGGTATAGTGCTTTTGTGATTGATATTACCATGGCCTTAGATTTTTCTGGTGATTTTTTCCGGTGTTATCTCAATGTTGTAAACAAAGAAATCAATCCACTTCCTAACAATATCATCTCTGTACAACTCAACTATCTTTTTAAATTTTTTCAAATTCTGTAAATCCAAGGGCTCTTTTCCTGCAACTTCCTTGATCACTATTTCTTTAAATTTGCCATCTTCGAACACTATTTCAGCTTTACTTTCTTTATCCTGAAACTTCCCATGCACATGAATAGGTTCATGCTCCAGAGAATAAAATAAAAAAATTAGTCCAAAATATTCATACAGTTTAGGCATGCTTAAAATCTTTATACAAAGATAATTCATTTCGTTAAGCTATATTGAAGATGTTCGCAAACAAATTTTTCAAATTTACCTGAATTCATACTCCGCAGATATTTGATGCTAAATTTCCGGTGAGTATGATGCCACGAGAAATCATGAATTAAAAACCAATCGACAGTTCTTTGTTACTTTACACTATGATTTTCGACTTAATCATATCTGCTGAGAATTATGATTTCAACCAATCTTCAAAAAGCTTTATATTATCCCGTACTACTTCCACTTTAAATTTAAGGTTCGATAACCTTACAAAAGGCTTTTCAAATCCCGAAATATGAGTTTTTATAACCAGGTGCGAGCGGTTTTTAGTAACGAAATAATTGATATTGTATTTATTCAGCATTTCCATGCAGCATGCCCAGGAGAGTGACGTTGATATACAACTCTCTTTATCAATAAAATAAAAATCGCGGATACGTGCATTAAGAGCATTTTGGCTTATACAGCTTAATTGTTCCATATCCACCAACAGCATTTCCTTATCTATGTTCCGCAACCAGTATTTTGCATTGCTGTTTCCTGTTTGCAGAAGCGCCTTAGTTTCTGCCTGAGCCAGGTAATCAGGCATGTGTAGCCGCAAATCTTCCCAAATGGGTTTAACAAGGTATTTGTCAACGTGGTAGTTGTTAATAATTTCCTGCGGAATATCGGGGTTGTCTTTCTGAAAGCCTGTATTGAAAATGATGTACGGATTGTAAGCGGATAAATTCTGAATAAATTTGAGTATGTCGTAAGCGCTTCCGCCAGCCAGATCCCAATCCATAAATAACAATTGAGGCCGGTATGTTTCGATTATTTTGCACGAATCATTAATGCCAGTAGTATAACCAATACTTTCCCAGCGTGTAAATTGTTTCATCCGTCTGATTATGCCGTCGCATACGCTGGTGGCGTTTTCAATAACCAGGAATCTCAAATTAGGTACAGTCATTTTGCTGGTATTTTCGGGATTTCAATAATCACTCTGGTTCCATAATTAGCATCATCATATTCAAAGATATTGTCCTGGTATTTTATGGTTATTTTTTTATCTGAATTCTCATTTAAAATCCGGACTACTTCCTCCAGGTTTTTAGCGCCGGTGCCATGTTTGGTGAAGTTACTCAACGTGGCTGATTTGGGTCGGCCAACCCCATTATCAGTAATAATTACGGAAATATAATTGCTCTTGGTCTCCACATCAACACTCAATAACCAGGGTGCTGTAAGGCGGTTATTTAATCCGTGTAATAATGCATTTTCAACAGGTATTTGAAGCAAACCCAAAGGAACTTGTATATCAGCTACTTCGGACAGCATATGAACAGAAGGGAGTGTTAGCTGAAGTTCTTTCAGGTAAATAAGTTTATGGATTTCAATCACATTGAGCACCAGTTTCCATTCGTTCGAAAAGGTGTGTGTGGTTTTCTGCTCCTTGGCATGGTTAAAAATAAGATTTACACTTTCGCCAAGCCTGCTCAGAATGCTTTCCTGCTCAGGTTTATCGTCGGAACCGGCGCCAATAGCATTTAAAGCATTCAGAATAAAATGAGGCCTGAACTGACTGCTGAGGCTAACCAATTGCAGGTTTGCAAGTTTCGAGTCCTGTTCGGCTTTTAGTTTTTGCAGCAGTGCTGTTTTTCGCAATCCATTGAACCATAAAATGATAGGGATTAGCACAATAAGCGCAAAAACAATCCACACCCAAACATGCTGCCACCAGAATTTTTTTACAACAATGGTATATCTATGTGAACTTGTTGTTCCATCACTTTGAAAGATCCGAACGCTAAATAAATAAGTACCGGGTGCCAGGTTGCTGTAGTCGAAATGAGTTTGTAGCGAAGGATCAGGAAACGCAATACTATCGCCTTGGAGTGTGAGTGCAGCACTCATATAACGTGGCATATTATCGCGGCTTTGAAACCATATTCGCAATGAAAACGAATTCTGGGTTGGTTCAATTTTTAATGAGCGGTTCTCGAAAAGTGCAATTTCACCTTTCCCTTTTTCCATTACTATATTGGGATTTACCTTGTATACGGGCAACGAAAGCCAGGTTTTAATATCCCATTGGTAGAGCATATCGGAAGTGCTGAACCAAAGAGAACTATCTCTTTTATCAATCAGAAAAATGTTTTGCTCTACCTTTCCTGTAAAAGCGGCTTCCTGAGGATTCAAATATCTGATAATTATACTTTTATCCTTGTACCAGCGTTTTAAATCCAGTAGCAAAATTTTATTTTCGGTACCGATAACCAGCCAATTGCCCCAGGCGCAAAGTGAACTAATGTGTCTTTTGTCGGGTAATAACGGATGAATTAATCTTTTAACATCAGCAGGCTTTACTGTATTTGTATATGAATCGTAATAGAGTAAACCTTTCTCATTGGTTCCCAGCCAAACTGTCCCCCACTTATCGGTAAGCATACTAATTGCATAAAAATTTATTTCTTCTCCGCTTTTAAAAGTTTCGGCTTTACCGGTTTTGGTATCATATACGCCAAACCCTCTTTGGCCATACCATATGCGGCCTGATGTATCGCTTGTAATGGCAATAATATTATTAAAATTTACACCTTTGCTTACACCTATTGTATCCCATTTCGGATTTCCACCGGCTAGTGAGGTAATACTGGTATGCCATAAGCCATTGTATTGTCCCATTCCGAAGTAAACATCATTTTTATCGGGTGTTAAGTACCCGATAAATCCGCCAAAACCGTCAAATCTTTTTATCGTTTTACCCTTCATATCATAAAGCAGGGTACACATAGAATTTCCTTCGGCGAAGAACAATATTTTATCACCGGCCACCATGTTTCCGCTTAAAAAATGAAGGTTATTTATGGGAACCTCCGTTATTTTGGCAGGTTCAATAATACTTAGTTTGCCCTGGTAACTTGCGGCCCATATGCGGTTTTTATTATCCTGGGCAAGCGAAAAGACTTCGACAGCATTGGCATTTTTATACAGGTCAGGATATTTTTTAATATACGAAAAAGCCCTTGCCGGTTGCATGCCCCCGTAAGCATAAAAGGTTTTATAATCCATACCGGCATCAGGCAAAAACACTTTTGATTTACCAGGGATATCAATTTTACCAACAGGCACCAATTCTTCATCCTTTAGTGCAAAAATCGTTTTCGGATTACCATCTTTTGTTAATACATAGTTTAAATGGCGCTTGTTTAACAACTCTAATAGTTGCGGTACCGCAAATGATTTATTGGGTTTAAAATCCTTATAGCAGTATATTTTATCAGAAGCATACACACACCAGTTATGATTCGATTTTAATAATTCGATATTCCTGATAACAAAATTTTGATTTTCAATAGATTTAACCAATCTAACTTTTTGCTGATCGTAAATCGCGTAAATATGAATAGCTTTTTTTGCCTGACAGTAAACAAAAATACTGTCGCCATTTACATATAAACGGATATCACCGCTATCAGGAAAGTTGGTACTACTAAAAATTTTTGTAAACGTGTACCCGTCGCAATAATAAATTGACTTACCATTTTCCGATTCCAGATAATTGGCATTTCCAACCGAAAAAAGCATTTCGCTTTTCGGATATTTTATACTTCTGACAAGGGTATCGTTATGCAAAACACTCATTTGCGAACGCTGGTACACCCATATTTCACCATCAGGGAATTCGGCAAATCCATCAATTAAATCGAAGGGATGTGTTCTGGAATCAGTAATGGTATGGGTATAGTTGTTGCCAATAATGAGTATCTGGCGGGTTCCGTAGGGAGAAGTGTAAACCTTACCGGAGGACGAAATAAAAGTGTACGAATAATTGGTATTATCAAATTCCTCTTTGTCAGTATAGGAATAGGAATTTAAGATACCGGTAGGCGCGTATTTCTGCGCACCTACCGGTAGATAGAAGAAAATAGAAAGAAATAAACCAATATAAAAAGATTTCATTATTGTGTCTTTTGGTAAGGCAACAGAGTGCGAAATAATTTTACACGGTTTCATTGTTTCTGGCTTCGTGTAACAAATATAGGGCATTAACCCGGTTTGCTTACCCACTTAGATACTTTACGGTAAAAGTATTTACAATTATGGCTTTAATCTAGAATGATATTCCGTTTCGTGCGTGTTTTTGGGGGTTTCGTGCAGGGGAGACATTGAATTATGAAAAGGCAGGATATATTTGTTTTGATAAAAAATAAATGCATTGATCAAGAATCAATTTAATTACCAATAACTTCCATCATATAGTTACAGATATAATTATAAAGGACATATTAAATCCCTACACTCATGAAGAATCTGATTTTTACTGTTTTTTTTCTAGTCTCTTTTGTATCACTCAGCGCTCAAATTATATACGTAACACCCGAAGGAGCGGGCCTAAAAGATGGGACTTCATGGATTAATGCTTTGGATGGCAATAACCCTGCCGGCAATGGGTACACTAAACTAGCGGATGCCATGAGGACGGCAAGTTCGGGAATACAATTCTGGATTGCGGAAGGAACGTACAAAACCTGTACAGATAACGATCGTGAAAAATCTTTTGAATTAGGCCAAAACATTAAACTATTTGGCGGTTTTCAGGGTACGGAAACAGACACGATTCAACGAAATACCGGGCTCAATTCCACTATTTTTAGTGGTGACATAGGAACACTGAATGATAGCAC
>CAZBZA010000249.1:446-5204 GCA_964495865.1 uncultured Lentimicrobiaceae bacterium | reverse complement strand
AATCCGCAAGCGTATAGAGAAAATTAAAGCAGGGGAGAGGGATTTGTATTTTTAGATTGAGGGGATTGAGGGGATTGAAGGGATTGAAGGGATTGAAGGGATTGAGGGGATTGAAGAGTTTGAAGAGTTTGAGGGGTTGGAAGGGTTGGATTTTTTAAAATCACAAATCACAAATACCAAATCACAAATCGTACTCCATAAATCATACTTCATAAATCGTACCTCCTAAATTCCCGACCCTAACCCCTAAACCCTAACCCCTAAAACCTTTCCTTCAAATGACCGAAACAAGAATCCTTGGTTTGCTTATTACCGACCGGATAAAGGAAGCAGGCCGCACACAGATGTTGCTTAGCAAGTATTCGCGGCTTATACGGTCGCGGCTGGGATTTCACGAACTAAATGATAAGGTTTGCAGTCGCTCAGGTATTATTGTACTGCACCTTACCGGACTGCCTGCCGAGTGGAAAGAATTTGAAGAAGAACTCTCACAGATCGGTGGCCTCGAAGTTCAGAATATGTCGTTTACCTATTAAAACCAGAATGCTATGAAAGAAGTTAGAGTATTGGGCGTTATGATCAACGACCCTTCTAAAGGTGCCGGACGGATACAGAATATACTTACAAAATACGGGTGTACTATCCGCACACGTCTCGGAATACATGATATTGCCGAGGATTACGCCAGCGACACAGGTCTGATGTTGCTCGAATTAGCAGGAGATATGCAGGAATGCCTGAGGCTTGAAAACGAATTACTTGCACTCGAAGGAGTTGATGTTCAGAAAATGGTGTTCAGGAAATAGGTTTTATAATTTGAGACCTACTACGAATTGAACGGGATTCTACTTTTTAGAGGTCGGAAGTCAGAAGACCGAAGTTCCCTTATAATAATACTACTTTATTTGATAGCAAGCAGGTTAGGTAAAGCTAATAGTAAATAAAACCGCTATTTGTATGGTTATAATTATGTTAGAGTGAAGCTTCCGATTTCCCTGCTTGCATCAGGCAAGGGTCTTCTGACTTCCGACAAAATTTTTTACCCACTAAAATAACAGAGTAATATCCTTTTAATACAAGCCGGAATTATTCCACCCCGCCTCCTAAAATAGTAATAGAACCTTTGAAAGTTTCAGTATTATAATATCCTATCGTTTTGAGCTTGAAATAATAAACACCGTCGGGTACTCCCTTCGCCTGCCAGTCGCTCTGGTAATTGGAATCATCGTAAATTTTCCGTCCCCAGCGGTCAAAAATCAGCAGTTCCATCCGCTGGAATTCAGTGGTTATTTTTATATCTTCCCCCGATCCGATTTTATTTTCGTTAAGTATAAGGAAGGATTCATTATAGGAATCGCCATTAGGCGTAATAACACCCGGAATTTTCAGATCTGCATTTTTTACCGGGATTTGAAGCTCGATAACTGACCCACAACCATTTTCGTTCTTTATATGAAGTTTCACAAGGTAAAAACCATCGGTATTTGTGTTGGCCCTGCTATAAACATGAGTTGGATTAAAAGAAACTGCCGTGTCGCCGTCGCCGAACTCCCACAAAGGGGGTTCAACAACATGTGTAGGGAAATTTTCTTCGAAACGGAACGTAAGCACCGGATTTTCAATATAAATGGTAGTATCCTCACTTCCTTCGGTAATAATATCTACATCGGCTCCCGGTAATCCTTCAATTGTATAACTGCTATCGATCCTACAGCCTTTTGCATCGGTAACAGAAAGTATATTTTTTCCCGGGCACAGATTGGTCTGAACATTATCGAACCGGCCCGGAACACCATTCCATAGGTAACTGTATGGCTGAACTCCGCCTGTGACATCGGCCTGGTAATTGGCTTCGCATAAATCAAGGCAGGTGGCGTTGATCTCAGTCAATACAATATTGATTTTTGGTGAAACTGTTGCGCTTCCATTTTCATAGATAACAAATGCATTTCCGCCTGCTGTATGAAAAAAGCTCTCCTGTTCATTCCATTGCAATGTTGTTGTGCCAACCAGGCCTTCGAATCGTAACCAAACCAGGGTATCAGTTGCTATTGAAGCGCTGCTGGAACGGGCCCAGTTTATGACAAGCGCATTCGCATCCTGATCAATACTGAAAGATCCACCTGTGAGTGCTCCGTTAAGAGCAAAATACTCAACAAACTCAAGCACCGTTTCATCATATTGCAAAACGAGACGGAGTGTATCAACCGCACTCATGTTTTGAATTAAAACAGGCATTGCGACAGGCATACCGTAACACATCTCGAAATTGCCAATTCCTGTAATCACCTGAGCATTAAGTTGCTTAGGCGTAAGAGATACAAACAAAAGAATGATTGAAAAAATGGTGAGAAGTTTGCGCATGCTTTATGATGAGTCGGAGATTGTGTTCTGTATTAAAAGCTTTTCGGGGCACTAAATTAGAAAATTTATTGCTTTCAAAAAGTATAACGTGCGTGTGCCTGATTTTCGTGTTTAAGGCAGCAGATTAATATCGGCCCGATTGAACCATCATGATCGTACAGTCTTCAACGGTTTCAATTCCGGCTGATGAAAGCATATCAGCAAATTCATCATTTTCGGTTCCGGGATTAAAAACTACCCGTTTCGGATTCAGTTTCATGATATAATCAAACCATGGTTTTTGATTTCCTGAATTCAGATAAAGAGTAACTGTATGGATATTTTCCAGATCGGGAGTGCCTGTAATAACCGGAATAGTATCTATCATGCCTTCGCGAAGCCCAATGGCTGTAACCGGGAAATGACCCGATTTTAAAGTTCGGACACAGATATTTGAATACCTGTTTTCGTTGAGGCTTGCTCCAATCACTAATGTGGATTTTTCCATAATTATCAGGTTAGTGAAACAGTAAAAGAAGATTACACTTCTCTTAAAAGCATTTCGAGATTTTCGAAACGACGGCGATAATCATCACCAGCCCTACTTATAATTTCATGTGCTTCCTCAACACCAAACGTGTGTGTTATTTCAACACGTTTTTCCTGTCCGGGCAGATCTTTATAAGTAAGGAAATAGTGCTTCAACCTGTCGATAACCAGTTCGGGACAATCGGTGATATCTTTATAATCGCCGTAAACGGCATCATTACGCAATACACAGATAATTTTGTCGTCCGACTCATTGCCGTCAATCATTCGGAAACCACCAATCGGGATAGCTTTTACAAGAATATCGCCATGCGAAATTACTTTCTCGGTCAGTACGCACACATCAATAGGGTCTGCATCACCTTTAATATCCGTTCGACCTGATTTTTCCATACAGAAATCAGCCACCGATTTCCCGCTATATGTCTGTGGCAGGAAACCATACATGGCCGGAACTACGTTCGAATATTTTTGCGGACGATCGAGCTTCAGGTATCCGCTCACTTTGTCGACTTCATATTTTACCGTATCGGTCGAAACCATTTCAATAAAGCACGTCAGGCAGTGCGGAGCTTCATCACCTAATTCAACACCATGCCATGGGTGCGATTTATACCTCAAACCCATCAACTTACCGATGGGATCCATTATCTTATTTGACATTCCGATTGAATTTAACTTATTTTTTTACAAAAGTATGGAAATCCTTTTGTTTTACCATTAAAATAGATAGCCAGCTAAATAGCAACGATACGAATAACTACCTTTCAATTGCTAATGCATAATATTAATGGTGGTTGTTATCAGAACTCCCGACAGAATATACAGACCGAAAAAAGCTCCTGTTCCTATCGCGAAATTTTTCCACACTTTTTTCTTCTTTATTTCGTGCGCCTGCTCTTTATACCCAAAATTGTAACCATTATTTTCCATTAACTTTTTATCCTTGTAACCCAGCTTTTCATCACCCGGCGGTGTTGCCGAACAAGTGATGGCAGGTATCAGGTTCAGCGGGAAAACCAAAGACGATAGGAGCGTGCCCGTAGAAGCTGCCTTGTATCCTTTATAGTTTAAGGAAGCATCGTTAACACCGGCATAATACATGCTGTCGTAAACTAATACTGAATTTTTTATTGCAGGTGTTTTCTCCGCCAAATAAATCAATGTTCCGTTCTGATAAGTTAGTTTTACAATCTCCTCACGCCACATGCTAAGAGTATCAGTTACTCCCTGTGGCTGAAAAGTTACATCTTTTGCATTAAGCCTGATAATCTTCACTTTTAATTCGTCACCCGATTTTAGAGTAATAATATCCTGTGCTACAGCAAGATGAAAGCCTGTAAAAGCAACGAAGATCAATAAAATAAGCGTTTTCATAGTGTTTTGTCAGGGTGTTCGTAAGTATGCATTATAAACTTTTTGAAATAGGATTTATTGCATGGTTTCGAAAAATAACGACCTACAGAATCAATCATTTTAAACAGTTTGAAAATGCTGTTGATTTGTGGTAATTATAAGGAATGAATAAACCCCAGTGTGGATTATTGAACATTTTTAGAAAAGAAAGAAATTATAATTTTCAGATATTTCTTTACCCACCCCAGCCCTCCCTGGAAAACAGGGAGGGGGCAGATTGTGCAAAATGAGAGAATTGATTGCAATAAAGTAAAATCCTGCTTAGCACGTCCTCCCCCTGTCATTGCGAACGAAGTGAAGCAACACAGGGGGAGACAGAGGGGGTACAAAAAAAAAGAAAAAGAAATTCAATTTTAATTGAGATGAAAGTTGATTGAAATAAAATGGAACTAACGATTTCTTTACCCACCCCAGCCCTCCCTGGAAAACAGGGAGGGGGCAGATTGTGCA
>CAZBZA010000249.1:0-346 GCA_964495865.1 uncultured Lentimicrobiaceae bacterium | reverse complement strand
TGAGATGAAAGTTGATTGAAATAAAATGGAACTAACGATTTCTTTACCCACCCCAACCCTCCATGGAAAACAGGGAGGGAGTAGTTTGCAACAAAACTTCACACCTTTTAGCAAGCCCTCTATTTTACATCAATTTCATCAATAAAAAGCCAGGCTTTTTCTCCGCTGCCTTTATGCCATGCCGGGCAAATGCCAGTGCTTTTCGCCTTTATACGGATATAACGTGTTGATTTAGAAAGTTGTATTGAATATATCGATGTCTGGTCTGATTGGTAAGCTTTCGGGATAGAGCCAAAGGTCACTCCTGCAGGAGAATAGTTTTTACCGTCATCGGAAGTATAAACTT
>CAZBZA010000248.1:0-5208 GCA_964495865.1 uncultured Lentimicrobiaceae bacterium | reverse complement strand
CATAGCGGAGCAGGAGTTCGGACAGCCCCAGGAAAAAATACATAAAAGGATAAAGTGCAAGATAAATGATGTATACAGGAATAGCAAAAAAACTGAGCAGCCCGTTGGGATTAAGCCTGAACAATATTTTTGGTAAAAATTCGGCCGTGATCAGGATAAGGAGGGTTGAGGTAACCGTTTGAAGGAAAAGAATTAGTCCATCGGAAAGCAGTCGCTCGGGCAACACACTTCGGAAAACCGGTTCAAGCACAGCAGCAGCAGCAATACCATATATTACCAGGGCAATATTATTACCTACCAGCATTGCTCCGATAAAACGCGAGGGGTGATGGACAAAACCGGAAATCAGTCGTGAAGACAGCAATCCTTTGCCTTTTTCGAGTTCGATACGCAGTTTGTTTGAGCTTACAAATGCTATTTCCATTCCCGAAAAAAAAGCGGAAAGGGCGAGTGTCAATACTATTATAATGTAATTGTTCATTGTGTTTCCTGCCATGTTCCGCTCATAGCATCGGGATCATGAATTTCAAAGGTAAAAATTCTTTGTTCACTATTTGTCTTCCTGTACATAAATAGTGCCTGAAACATTGCGGATTGTCCAGTTGCCGAAAAGCTCATCCGATTCCATACCCCTGCCGGTAATAATTCTGTCGGGGGTGGTAATCTTCACGAATTCCTCGGTTCTTACTTTTTTGGTATTGAGGTCGTATATGAGGCTTTCGGTATTAAGTTGTTGCTTTTTCTCAAAATTTCTGACTATAACATTACCGCGTGCTTCCATTACACGCCTGCCATCCCAGCTGATTCCGTAATTGGCGGTAAGCTCGGACTTAGGCTGCATAATGGAATCGAAAAATATCATCTTTAATCCAGCAGGTAATTCAGTGTAAGCATCGCGCGTTTGAAAAGAAATCATTTTGGGAGCTATTAGTTCAAAAGTCATCTTCCCCTTTTCGCTTTGCTTAACATGCACATTATTGATTGTAACATCCGGGATTGAATCTTTCGACGAAAGTTTCACCACAGCCATCATATCATTTTCGCATGAAAAAAGCATTGTTGCCAGAAGTATGGCAACAATGCTCAATGAAATCCGGTATTTTAGTATTGCAGATAAATTTCTGCTCATAGCAAACGTGTAAGTGGTGGTTATTTCGAAGCGCGAACTGTTGTCGTTTCGCCTATCCAACAACCAACGGTATAACTGCTTCCTTCTTTTACATCGTTAAAAAACAAACGCTCACGTGTGGGGAAGTAGGCTGAATAAAGGGAAATACTGCTGTTAGCTTCGTCAGCTACAGTTGGATCGACGTTTTTTGCTTTAATAAATTTATCAACTGCAGCCCAGTATCCGGCACGGGTACCTATTTCGTCGTTTCCGCACAATGCGGCACTGGCGGCATACATATTACCGATAAGCATGTAACATTTGCCATCGTTAGGATTTATTGCCAACGATTTCAACGCATACGAACGGGCTTCGCTGTAACGTTTCTGATCGTAATTAATTTTTGCCAGGTAGAAACAAGTTCTGGCTTTAGCCGGATCGTCGAGGTTAGGTACAGCTTCGACGAAATAACTCTCAGCACCTGCAAGATCGCCTTTAATAAGGCTGAGTTTACCCATCAGATAAGCGGATTGTCCGGTAGGTTTTGCCTTATGCAGATTTTCTGTTGCCAGATAGAATAGTTCCCTGTCAGTACAATCTTTTCTGTCGAGAAGGCGGGTAATTTTTTTCAGAAGAATTGTATCGTTCGGCGATTGTTTGAATTTCTTAAAATATATTTTATCGATTTCGTCGCAAGTAGCATACGGTTCGAAGAGTGATTCAAGCGTTATCATTACATCGCTCCACATTTTTACTTCTTCGGGATTATCTTTAACGATTTCAAGTTTTTTATCAACAAGATCGCTTAAACGGTCATAATTCTCAGCAATGGTATCAACAGGAAAACGGTTGTTTTTAACCAGGTTGCTTAAATTAATAAAATAACGCGACACGATGATAGGTTCGCTGTTAATACCTTCGCGTTCCACTGACTTACGCAGATATTCGTAAACCCTTAACGTATCGCTCGGACGGTAATTTTCGAGTTCAACACCAGCACGTCCCCATACCATTCCTTCCCTGCTGGTAACGGAGGTTCCGAAATATTTTATCCTGGCTTCATAAACCATTAAAAGTGTATCGATGTATGCATCGCGGGATTTCTGATCCTTAGACTCATTGATTTTTGCAACCATCATCTTTACACCTTCGATATAAATATTCTGACTCGATAAGGGGCAGTTAAAAAATACCCAACGCCAGTGTGGCAATGCATCAACATAGTTTTTCTGCTTATAGAATTCGCGGTACAACGAAAGATTTGTTACACAGGAAACACTGTCCGCTCCGTATTTGCTTTCTGTATTTTGAGCAGAAACCTGACTGGTTGCTAACAGAACCATAGCAAAAAATACCAGTACAATTGAAATGTTTTTCATTTTAAATTATTGTTTACTTTATTAAAAATTCTAATTAAAACGACGTTTAAGGAACCACCGTTCCTGAAGGGAAGTTCCAATTGTTAAACGAACATAGTTTTCGTTAATCAGTCCGTTTTCAGTTGTGCCTTGCGATCCAACCTCAACAGCAATATTCATGGTTGATCTCGACTTCTTCATGGGTAACCCTACTCCAAAACTTATGCCAAAATCGTTAATCCGGGTTTCTCTGATTTCGAGGTAACTCTGCTCGAACCTGAATCCTGCCCGATAATAAATACGTTCGTAATATTTGCCTATATCAACAGGTGACGGACGGTACTGTCCGCCTAATGATATGCGGTAATTATCCTTCATTCCCGGATTATTACCAAGGTACCTGAATTCGCTCCATTTCTGCCAGTTGATATCAGCGGTGGCAAACCACCTGTTCGAGTTTCCGATCATAAAACCGGCACCTAAAGAAGCCGGAAGCGTTACTTCGCCATTTTCGCCGGATTCGTAACTCACTGTATCTTTCAGCGTTTCGACATTGGAAGCATAGTTATAATAATAGGAATAAGTAAACTTTTCGGCATAACCATCAACAATCTGCGTGGGATGATACGTAAGGCCGATTTGCATGAATCTTCCTTCCTTCATATTTATACGGTACAGCAAACCCGCATCGAAATTAATTTTTCCTAACCTGGCTGTGCTTTTCATCATTGTATTGAAATAAGCTGCTGAATCAGGAAATGTTATGGTTCGCTCTTTAATTATGCTTCCAAAAATGTATGATACATTTACCCCGACCGATAAATTTTTAACCGGGGAAAAAGCACTGCCGATATAAGCTTTGTTAAGGCCACCGCTGCCTTTATAGGTTGTATACATATTCCCGATGTTTTCGGCAACCTGGTTGCTTTGCATTTCGTAACCAACTTTTGAATAAGGCATAATGCCAAGGCTTGTCCTCCACCATTTGGTAACAGGAAATCCAAAGTAAAGGTTTGAGATGGTTCCGAACCTCGTTTTCTGCGATTCATCAACTGTTTTAAGTGTTCCCGAACGCAGATTAAATGCCCCGTCGAATACAAAACTATTGCTGTCGAAAGCCATGTATGAGGCCGGATTGGCTGGATTAATAAAATATGGACTGCTGAATGCCGTGGCGGCTCCACCTATTGCCATATTCATCTGGCTGCTAACGCCATACAAATTCCCGATCCCGAAAACTGAATAAGGGGACGAAATCTTAACTTGCGCTGTTGCAACAAAAAAGGGCAAAAGCAAGGCAAAAGCCATTAGAAGCCTGCGAATATTCTTAAAGTGTTTCAATGTTGAAATTGAGTATTAGGTTTAGGCCCTCAAGCACCAGATTGGGGGCGGCAAAGGTCTTAATTTTTAATCTTTTATCAAAATAATTATGATCGCCACCGGTCAGAATTATTTTGAGAGAGGGATACATTGACTGGTATGTCCAGATTATTCCTTCCATTTCGGCGAGCACTCCATTTAATACACCCGATTGTATGCACGAGCTTGTGGTGTCGCCAATAAGCGGCGCATCACCATAATAATCGAGTAACGGCAAACGACCGGTAAAAGTGTGCAATGCCTTATAGCGGATCGCAATTCCGGGAGAAATACTTCCGCCACGGTATTCGCCATCAGAAGTTAAAAGGTCGTAAGTAATGGCAGTGCCTGCATCAATTACCAGTATATCAGTTGCAGGCATCAGCTGCATGGCCCCCGCTACTCCGGCCAGCCTGTCCTTGCCAAGTGTTTCGGGGGTAAGGTATGTGTTAATTACCGGAACAGGTGTGTCGTGAATGAAGAAAACAACTTTGTAATGCTCACTCAAAAAAGCATCCAGCTCCGATGGATATTCCTTAACAGTTGAAATAATCACATTTTTAATAAGCTCATTCTGCTGGCAGAATTGCCTGATATGCTGTACTTCAACACCTTCGAAACTGGTAAATGCAACCATTTCCCTGCCCTGAAACAAAGCAAGTTTGGTGAGTGTATTCCCGATGTCGATAATGAAATTCATGGTTTTCAGAACTTATTTGTAAACCTGAGAGCGACAAAATTAGAAAAAGCATTTAACCATTTTTACTCGCAAGGAGTTTATACCTTTGCATTTGTGAATTTTTAACATGGTAACTGCTCAACGAATACGACATTTGCATTCGGAAACTGTTTTAATGGATTCCATATAATTACCCGTCAAATAAAAGAAATTATGAAACAAATCATCCTCTTTCTGTTTATCATTTGCATTGCTGTAATTGGCGTATCGGCCCAGCAGAGTGTTAAAATATATAATCCGGATGCTGACGCAAAGGCTGAAGTATCGGCCGCTGTTGCAAAAGCTGGGGCAGAAGGCAAACATATTTTCCTGCAAATCGGCGGAAACTGGTGCCCGTGGTGTGTTAAATTTCATACCATGATAACCGAAGATGCGAAACTTGACAGCTTAATAAAAGCCAACTACGAAGTGGTAAAAGTAAATTACAGCAAGGAAAACGACAACCACGAATTGCTTGCTACACTGGGTTACCCGCAACGGTTCGGGTTTCCGGTTTTTGTAATCCTCGATGGCAATGGCACTGTGCTGCATACCCAGGACAGCTGGTACCTTGAGCAGGAAAAAACCTACAGCCCCGAAAAAGTTGAACATTTATTCAAAATGTGGTCAGCTTTTACAATGAAAGAAGCGAAAGAGAAATATAA
>CAZBZA010000247.1:0-5220 GCA_964495865.1 uncultured Lentimicrobiaceae bacterium | reverse complement strand
CTCTTCTCTCTTTTTATTGCTGTTTATCCTGTAAAAATTTTTAACCTGAGGTAAAAGTGTTACGATCAGAATCAGGATTCCAAACATTCCGGTAGCACCCTGCATCATCGAACCGGTACCTAAAATCATCATCTGCAGATTGATCCAGATTAACAGAATTATCGAGGTATAAAGTGTGTATGTCCAGGCCCAGTGGTAGCCGATGTAAATATTCAGTTTATTTGCAAATTTCCATCTGGGTTTGAAATAAAGAGGATAAATCAGAAGAAGCGGGAAAATGCCTAGCATAACAAAAAGTATAATGCCCGGCACCAGGTAATCGGGGAAGAATGTTCCGTTTAACAGCTTCAGAGGTAATTTTATGGCTTCTCCGCTGGGATCTTTAATAAGGCTGTATCCGCCAAATAATGCACCTGCGGCTTCAATAGTTACCAAAAAAATCAGGATATGGACTTCTATGCCTTTTGCTTTGGATTTCATGAGAACAGATTAATTCATAGTTTTTTAACAAAGCTAAAATTTTTCTTTACAAAGTAGGCCTTGAATTTCTGTTTTTTTACAATTTCATATTTCTCATGAATCGGTATCCCAAAGTGCTTTTATTTAGGTTAACACTTAGTTTTTACAGGCTTGTGGTTTTCAAATTTTGATTTACCAATTTTTATCAACACTTCTGAGGCATCTGTTTTAAAAAAGGTATCTTAGCCAATTCCTTCATCTATAGGTAAAAATCTGATAATCAAGTATTGCATGCCCAAATTTAGTCATCTTCACGTTCACTCTCAATATTCATTACTCGATGGCGCTGCCGAAATACCGGCAATGTTCAAAAAGGCTGTTGCCGACGGAATGCCGGGTATTGCACTTACTGATCATGGAAACATGTTCGGGGCATACCAGTTTATAGCGGAAGCCGAAAAAATCAATGGCAAAAGTAGCACCCCTAAAATAATTCCTATACTTGGATGCGAATTTTACCTTGTCGAAGACCGTCACCGTAAAAAATTTGGCGGTGGTGAAAAGGACCAACGCTGCCATCAGCTCCTGCTTGCAAAAAACACAACCGGTTACCGCAATCTTGTAAAACTGGCTTCACTGGGCTATATCCAGGGTATGTATGGAAAATACCCGCGTATCGATAAGGAACTTTTGCTGCAGTACCACGAAGGACTGATTGCAACCACCTGTTGCCTGGCGGCTGATGTGCCACGGGCGATTACCCGCAAAGGGGAGGCTGAAGGCGAAAAAGTATTTAAATGGTGGCTCGATCTGTTTGGTGAGGACTATTACATCGAGCTTCAGCGCCACGATATTCCGGAGCAAAACGAAGTAAATCTTGTATTACAGCGCTTTGCAGCAAAATACAAGGTTAAAATGATTGCCAGCAACGATTCGCATTATGTTGAGCAATCCGATTTCAATGCACACGATATTTTGCTTTGCGTAAACACCGGCGAGAAACAAAGTACACCAACTTTCCGCGAGTATGGCGATGACGATGCCATGGTTAAAGGAAGACGTTTTTCGTTTTATAACGATCAGTTTTTCTTTAAATCGACGGAGCAGATGAGTGAGCTCTTTGCCGACCTTCCCGAAGCTATCGATAATACAAACGAAATTGTTGGTAAGGTTGAAATTATTAAACTGCAGCGTGATATCATGTTGCCTAATTTCCCTGTACCGCCTCAGTTTGTCATTCATAAAACATCCATTTTTGTCGATCGCAAGGATGCCCCAGGGCAGCAAAAGGAAATTACCGCCGATGTACGCAACCAATGGGAGTTTCTAAAATACTTAACCTATGTTGGAGCAAGTGTGCGCTATGGTGATGTAACCCCACATCTGCGCGAACGCATTGATTTTGAGCTGCAAACTATTCACGATATGGGTTTTGCCGGTTACTTCCTTATTGTAAGTGACTTTATAAAAGCAGGTCGCGATATGGGCGTATATATCGGTGCCGGTCGTGGTTCGGCCGCAGGAAGCGTGGTGGCATATTGCATCGCGATCACTAACATCGATCCGATGAAGTACAACCTGCTGTTCGAGCGTTTCCTCAATCCTGAGCGTATCAGCATGCCCGATATTGATACTGATTTCGACGATCAGGGCAGGCAAAAAGTGATCGATTATGTTGTTGACAAATACGGTCAGAACCAGGTTGCACAAATTGTAACCTACGGTACCATGGCTGCCAAAAGCAGCATTAAAGATGTGGCCCGTGTTCTTGATCTCGATCTGAGTATCAGTAATTACCTTACCAAACTTGTACCTGATAAACCGGGTATTAAGTTGAAAAGAGTTTTAACTGCTCCTCTCACGGCCAAAGATGCCGGAAAAAGTGGCATTAAATCCCTCGAAGAAAAAGAGGACCTGCGTTCGGAGGATATGGATAATATCCGTAAAATAAGGGAGATATATAACTACGAAGGCAAGGATCCTTCGTTGGTATTGCAAAAGAAAGTACTTCAGGAAGCTGAAAAACTTGAAGGTTCGGTACGTGGAACCGGTATTCATGCTGCCGGCATTATTATTGCTCCGACTGACCTAACCGATCTTATCCCGGTATGCACTGCGAAAGATTCGCCATTGTGGGTAACGCAGTTCGAAGGGAATGTTATCGAGTCGGCCGGAGTTATAAAAATGGACTTCCTGGGACTGAAAAACCTTACCATCCTGAAGGACGCCCTTCAGATGATCAAGGAGAACCATGGTGTTGAAATTGACCTGGATACCATCCCTCTTGATGATGTAAAAACGTTTGAATTGTATCAGCGTGGCGATACGGATGGCACGTTTCAGTTCGAAAGTATTGGTATGAAACAGCATCTCCGCAACCTGAAGCCCGATAAATTCGAGGATTTAATTGCGATGAATGCGCTCTTCAGGCCGGGACCTATCAAATACATTCCCAACTACATAGCCCGCAAACATGGCCGCGAAGCTGTTTCGTACGATCTTCCGATTATGGAAGAAATTCTTCACGAAACGTATGGTATCACTGTTTACCAGGAGCAGGTAATGCTGCTTTCGCAGAAACTGGCAGGTTTCAGCAAAGGAAAGGCCGATGAGTTACGTAAAGTAATGGGGAAAAAGATCCGGGAGAAACTGGATAAAATGAAGCCCGAGTTTATTAAAGGTGGCGTTGATAATGGCCATCCGGAAGATAAGCTCAACAAAATATGGACCGACTGGGAAGATTTTGCATCTTATGCGTTTAACAAATCGCATAGTACCTGCTACGCATATATTGCTTACCAAACAGCTTATCTGAAAGTTCATTACCCTGCCGAATATATGGCGGCTTTGCTTACCACCAACCTGGGAACACTCGAAAATCTTACATCGTACCTCGACGAATGCCGCCGCATGGGTCTGCCTGTTCTGGGTCCTGATGTGAACGAGTCTGGACTTAATTTTTCGGTAAATAAAAACGGTGAAATCCGTTTCGGTCTTAAAGCCCTGAAAGGAATGGGTGATGCCGCTGCCGAATCATTAATCCTCGAACGTAATGAGAATGGTCATTATCTTAACATTTTCGATTTTGTAAAAAGAGTTAACCTTCGTACTGTGAACAAAAGTTCGTGGGAAGCTTTGGCTCAGGGCGGTGCTTTCGATAGTTTCGAAGGTTTGCACCGTGCACAGTTTTTTGCAAAGGAATCCAACGAGGATGCTACTTTTCTTGAGAAACTGATACGCTTCGGGGGCAGTTTTCAAAATATGCAGCAGTCGTCGCAGCAATCGCTTTTCGGCGACCTGGGACCGGTTGATGTTCCCGATCTGAAATTGCCAGATTGCCAGCCCTGGTCGAATATCGAAAAGCTTAAACGTGAAAAGGCAATAGCCGGATTCTTTATTTCGGGACATCCGCTCGACGATTACCGTTTTGATATCGATACTTTTTGCAATGCGTCGCTTAAAAAGCTGAAGCTCAATATGGCAGCTGCGGCCAATTTCGATATTTACATTGCCGGAATTGTTTCGAAAGTACGTCACGAAATTGCAAAAAACGGTAACCCTTACGGGCGTTTCCTGCTCGAAGATTTTGACGAATCCATTGAATTAGCATTGTTTAAAGAAGATTATCTCCGCTTCAAACATCTGTTACTCGACGATACAATTGTATTTCTTAAACTCCGTACGGCTTTGCGTTATAATACTGTCGATCAGTGGGAACCGCGCATTCAGCGCATATCGTTGCTGAGTGATGTAATGGACGAACAGGCAAAATCGCTCATTATGCAGATTCCGCTCGACAACCTTAGCGAAAATATTACGCCAAAGATCGTTGAAGCGATAAAATCAAATAAAGGAACCTGTAAAGTTAAGATTGAGTTGTTTGATTTTGTGAATAATTACCGGGTCGAAACTATATCGGCACATAAAGTTATTTGCAGCAAAGCTATTAAGCAACTCCGCACTTTGCCCGGAATAAACATTAAGGTAAAAGCATAAAATATTCATTGATGTTCTCCTGCAAACTGAGTGAATTTATCTAATTTTGCAGGATTCTTTACCAGCCCTTGCAAACAACAAGGTTTTAAAATGGTTATATCAGGAGTACATATAATTACGTAGGATACTTTTTCAAATCAAACAATAACAAATAAAAATTTTAACATGGCACTTGAATTCACCGATGCAAATTTTGCCGAACTGGCTGAAAAATCAGATAAACCTGTAATCATCGACCTTTGGGCTGAATGGTGCGGCCCTTGCCGTATGGTTGGACCTATTGTTGAAGAAATAGCTAAGGAATATGAAGGAAAAGCCGTAATCGGTAAACTGGATGTTGACAGTAATCCAATTACGACAGCGAAATTCAGCGTACGCAATATTCCTACCATCCTTTTTATGAAAAACGGCGAAATTGTTGACAAACAAGTTGGTGCGGTTCCTAAAAGCGTTTTGGTTGGCAAATTGGAAAAACTTCTTGGATAAAAGGATTTTAGGTTTAGGGGTTTGGATGCAGGGTGAGAAGTCCTGTATCTGATTTTTGATTCGTGAATTTTGATTTGTGAATTGAAATTTCACACCCCTAATCCCTAAACCCTAACCCCAAAACCCTTATGCAATACCAGCTCGATCAAAGCCGCATCCCGCAATATGCTAATCTCGAATTGCTTGCACGCACTGTCGTGGAAGGATTTATTGTAGGATTGCACAAAAGCCCGTTTCATGGTTTTTCGGTTGAGTTTTCGGAACACCGGCTATATAATC
>CAZBZA010000246.1:0-5224 GCA_964495865.1 uncultured Lentimicrobiaceae bacterium | reverse complement strand
TTGGCGGGTGCTCCGATTGGAGGTTTGGGTATGACGGTGCTCCGATTGAGGCTTTGGTTTGGCGTTCTCGCCTTCGCTCACTTCCTGTACCCCTCAATAATTGCACTGCTCGGTATATTCACTACCCTGTCAGCAAACCACATGGAGTTTTCGAGTCCGTCGGTCTGGCAATGGGCGAACATTGGTAGCCGCGACATTAGCTCCCAGATAGGACGAGTCATAACACCATTTGCATTGGTGTATTGCAGCAGCTCATCACGACGGGCGCGGTCCTTTGTAATTATTACATTCAGCCAGTAATTCGATTTGCACTCCTCGGGCTCAGCAAAGAATTCATATTCCGTGGTACTGAAAAAATCCTTGTACTGCCCGGCCAATGTACGTTTGAGACTAAGCAGGTGATTCAGACTCTCGATCTGTGCACAACCCAGTGCGGCATTTACGTTGGTGAGGCGGTAATTGTAACCGATATGATCGTGAACAAATTCCCAGGCATGGGGCACTTTAGCCTGAGTGGTAAGATGCTTTGCCATTTTTGCCAGCTCTTCATCATCAGTAAGTATCATCCCTCCGCCACCGGTAGTGATGACTTTGTTTCCGTTAAAGCTCAGTATTCCAAACTTACCGAAAGTACCTGTATGCTTTCCTTTATAATAACTACCAAGACTTTCAGCTGCATCTTCTATCAACGGGATGTTGTACTTGTTAAGGACAGCAACGAGTTCATCAAGTTTTACGGGGTGTCCGAAGGTATGCATTGGAACGCAGGCGGCAATACGGCGGTTGGTGTGTTTGTTGAAGGGCTGAAGGGTGAATGGGTGAAGGGGTGAAGGGGTGAAGGGGCGAAGCTCGGCGTGCTCTTGTAGCCAGGCTTCGACGGCTGCAGGTGACAGTCCCATGGTTTCACGGTCCACATCCAGGAATACAGGATGTGCGCCTGTATAGGAGATGGCATTGGCGGTAGCAATAAAAGTTAAGGACTGGGTAATAACTTCGTCATCGCGCTCAACGCCTGATAATTGTAAGGCAATATGTAGTGCTGCTGTACCATTCATTGCTGCAACGGCATATTTGGCCCCGGTATATTCGGCACACATTTTCTCGAAACGGCCTACAAATTCACCAACGCTGGAAACAAAGTTGGAGTCGATGCACTCGTTGAGGTATTTCTTCTCATTACCGATAAAACGTGGATCGTGTAATGGAATAAAATCCGTCGGTTCTTTAAATGTTGAGCGGATGAAGCTGTTTAATGAGTTAAGGTTTGACATATTTTTTTTAAATAAGGATTCCTGATTTGTAACGAAAGTGGAGAGGTTAAGTATTATTGATTTTGAAGGATTGCCCACTCATGAAAAGGCTGTGCAATTATAGTCTTATCTTCGATATTAAAAGTATCCGATTGGTCGAAGGTTATAATTTTAGCAGTCTTTTGATCAAAATATTCCATTGCTTCAATTAGTCCGGCAAGTTCTCTTTCCAAATTGTTCTGGTCTAATTGCCAGCTAACCTGGAACAGACCATGTAGTTTTCCTTTTTGAAATACAACGAAATCACATTCCTTCTTTTCCTGGAAATAAAATATTTCAGGAGTTGTACGACGCAGTTGCAGAAATACCATATTTTCAAGGAGTCTGCCATTATCGTCATTGAATGATACTGAGTTTACATCAACGAACCCATTATCAATGCAATAAACTTTTTTAGGATTAACCAGCTGTACTTTATGCGAGTAGCTAAATTTGGGCAAGTAGAAAAACAACCAGGCATCAGCAAAATAGGATAGATAATCCATAATACTTGACGAAGAACCAATCTGAAATATTTTCCGGATACTATTTCCACTGAAAGGCTTGCCTGTATTCGAAACCAGCCAGGAAGCAAGTTGCTGTAATACCATTACATTTTTTACATTATAACGAACAGCAATATCGCGGATAAGGATATCATTAAAAGCATGCATCAACACTTCGGGCAAGCCTGTCTTAAGGTATTCGGGAAATCCACCGCTTCTCAGATATTTGTCTGAAGCAACCGCATCCGCTTCCATGCCGGTAAATGAAAGATATTCAATAAAAGAAAATGGGAAAAGCTCTTTTGTAATATGCCTTCCGGTAAGTTTTGTCCCCATTTCTTTGCTAAGCATTGTTGCATTTGAGCCGGTAATAAAAATACGATATCCTTCATCCAGCCTGAATCGCACAAAGGTTTCCCATTTTTCTATAACTTGTACCTCATCAAAAAAATACACTTCAGTCCCTCTTTTAACCGCTATTTCATGCAAACGGTTTAAGTCGCTCAAATCGAAGCCGGCCAGACGGGGATCTTCAAAGTTGAGATATATCGAATTGTCACTGAAAGTTTTATGTATCTGTTGTAATAACGTGCTCTTCCCACAACGCCGGATACCGGAAACAATAAATGCGTGCGCTGCGAGGTCAGCTATTTCACTGAATTTTCTGGGTAAACCTGCATCTAAACGAATTAGTCTCTCTTTTTGGGAGTCAATTACCTGTTCAATAACGAATTGTGCCAGCATGTCTTATAGTTTTCGTTTGTAAAGGTAACTATCTTTCGTTAGCGACGTAAGCTTTCAGTTTTTTCAATTTATTCAACTATGTAACAGTGTCATTGGTGCTATGACTATACATCATCAAAGGGTCCTTTTCTCGAACAACAGAAAATTAAACATTTTTATATACTCCATCAACACCGTCTGTATTCCCTCCTTGTTTTTCCACCAGCCTATGCCTGTATAGCTTGTGTATTTGCTCGGACTGCTTTGCACCACTACGTTCATGCCTTGTTTTTGGAAGGCTTTCTCAAATATCATACTGGCTCTGCGTGTGTGATCGGCGGAGGTTACAAGGGTAATGGTATCAATACCGGGCTGTGTTTTAAGGTATTCGCGGATAATGGTTGCTTCCTGCTGGGTGCTGCGGGCATCGCCGGGAAGGATAATGATACTGTCGGCAGGAATGCCAAGGGCTACGGCGGCATTGCGGCATTGTTGTGTGGAGCTGATTATGCTTGCTCCGCGTGCTTCGAGCTGGCGGTATGGCCCCATGCTTTCCTGCACTATAATGAGTTTTGTTGCTTGATGTTGTTGATACAAATCGGCTGTTTGCAGCACCCTGTCGGGGATGGAGCCCATCAGCATTACCATGGCATCGGATTTATAGAGTGGATCGTTTTTAACCAGCCATGTACCGGCATTCCTCATTATCAACAGCAGACCGGTAAGTATGATTACCAGGGTAGTGATAAGGATTACGGTTTTCTTTTTCAAGGCAGGTGGGAGATAGATTATGGTAGAAGTAAGAGTTTGCTCTATCCAAAAAACCTCTATTGGGAAGAATCAACGAATTCCAGTAATTCTAATTTGATGATTTCCCAATGCTGTTTACGTAAACAAACTGGATCAAAATCGTAATCAGCCTGGCTAAAGTCGGTGAATTTAAATAGTAAGTGCTGTCTGTCATGAGCGAATGGATACCGGGACTTGTGCAGTTCAAGCATTTCTGCCAGAGAGTAATCATTCATTAGTTCATGCACGTCCCAAAAATCTTTCTTTCGGCCATCCCGACCAATAACGTCAACCTTCATCGCGACTATTTCATCCATACTCGCCAACCGGATTCCATCAATCAGCTGAAAATCATCAATAAAGTCATCTGTATAATACAAATCAAGCTTAATACAATCATCTTTGTCTGTACCGATAAAGTACGACTTACCCATGCTTATCGGAACAATATCAGTAGTATCAACATATTGCCAGTTATTGCGTAAATATTTTTCCAGAGTTTCAAAATTGATACTGCCATAAGCTGCATCTGTAAATAAATCAATATCAACTGAAAGCCTGTGTCCTTTGTGCAAACTTAACGCAGTTCCTCCTACCAATCGGAATGCATCAAATTCCCTGCTTTCCATTAATTTCTTCAGAATGCTTAACAGTTGGGGCGAAGTTGTAGTATAATGAAGTCTACTTCCCATAGCTGGTTATTACTTCATTAACTGTATTCGGGCCATAAAAACGACTTATTTCGTCTTTTTCATATTCATTTCCTCTTTCAAAAACTCTTTTGATAACAGCGTTTTTTTGTTTTTCCCAATTGATAGAAGCCATATTGGTATCCCAAAACAATACTGATCGTATTTTGCTCAAATCAGGAGTATTTGTTTGCTGTTTTTTCTTCTCTTGCTCAATATCGTAATATGCCTGCAAAACCATCAGTGTTCCTTCCTCAAGGCCCAGTAATTTTTCAATCTTTATTGCCAGGGCAGTATTCATTTTTCGCCTTGCTTTTGTAATTGAAACGATGGTTTGAGTATGTTCGTTCAATAATAATGCAAATTTGTTTTTGGGGATCTTACGCAACTTTAACTCGCGTTCAAGAATGAACCCGGGATGTATCCCTTTTATCACTGGCAGATATTGTAACATAGTACAAAAATAAACAAATTTGTTTATTTTGATGCGTTTTTGTCGGAAATGTTGCTTCTCGCCCCTCGCCTTGTCTCCATTTCCTCTCGCTATTTCATTCTTCATCCGCTCCCACAGCCCTGACGCCCTCTCCCCATGTCAGTTCGCCCAATCGTCTTCCAAACTCTTCCCCAGCAACGTATACATTATAATCTTGATGTCGAGAAAGAATGACCAGTTCTTCACATAATTATTATTGATCCTTACCTTGGCAGGATACAGAATTTCATCATTAAACGTAATCGGATCTTCCTGTTCGGCTAACAGTTCTTCTTCGTTTGAGTACTTTATGCTTGCGGCTCCTGTTAATCCCGGCCGAAAAGTAAGCAGCAACCGGTCGTCGCCTTTTAACACATCAGCATATCCAGGGACATCAGGCCGTGGACCTACAAAGCTCATATCTCCGATTAGGATATTCCAGAACTCAGGTAACTCATCGAGCTTGTATTTTCGCATGGTTGCGCCCAGTGGTGTGATGCGGCTTTCGCCTTTAACGGATATGGTGCTTCCTCCGTGATTTACTTTCATGGTACGGAACTTCACCATACGGAAAAGCTTTGCATCCTTGCCTACCCTGTTCTGCCTGAAGAAAATGGGCCCGGGCATTTTGAGCTTTATTAGTATGGCCAGTAGCAAAAATACGGGTGTGAATACAACCAGACCGAAGATTGAGGCGGTTATGTCGAAGAGGCGTTTTAAGAGCATTTTGTTGATTTTGAAGTGAGATTGTACTGG
>CAZBZA010000245.1:0-5228 GCA_964495865.1 uncultured Lentimicrobiaceae bacterium | reverse complement strand
ACCATTTACTGCAGAATCTAACCGGGATGTAGTTCAACCTGGAATAATCGCTGGGCACCGCGTGCCGCTCATATTGCTATTTATTACCACCATGTTATTGTTTTTCTGTCTTATAAATTGAAGTTGAACGTCCACTGTCTGAGCCTCCAGCAAATAGTGCAAATCCCCACATTTTTATGGTATGGTCAACAACAATGTCATTTTCAACTTTCCCAATTCTCACTCGTTCAAAATTATGAACATATAAAACAGGAAAAAACGGAATTAAAAACATTTTTGGTTTTACATAAAAATATCCATTCTTAAATTTCCCTCCAATTTTCTTAGTTAGGAAAATCTGTCCATTTTGATATGCACTAACATTTGCTTGTCTTTTGGAAATAAATTCAAATTTAACAGTAACATTACTTTCATATGCTTTGTCTGGATAAAAAATAAATAGTCTGTCTATTAGATTTCTAATATTTTCATTTATACCCCGATAAGGCATATGTACAATTTGTCCGAATACTGTGTCTTGGGAATTTTGATAAATCCCATTAAGTTTTACAAAATCGTTTTTTTGAAGGTTGTCAATTAAATAATCATTTGAACTCATATTTTTCAAAGGTTGACACCCTGTTGTCGAGTTTAAGATTAAGAAAATTAGCAAACCTTTTATAAGAAGTCTTTTTAATTTAAATATATTTCTTGTCTTAGTCATTCTCTGCCTTGTCTGTCTTATAATTGGTGCTAACGGATACATGTATAAAACGTTGGGGATTGCGGGCTCCGTCACTGTCTGCCGTTGCAAAAGCTGATGCGGGGCAGAATACTTCTTATAACCACATAAACCCCAATGTTTTATACATGATGTTGAACTAAATCCCTGCGGGATAGCTTTAAAAACATACCTTTACAAGTCTGTATTGAGTTTTCGTTTTATCAGATTTTCTTTCACCATTATTCTTATATTTGCCTGCCAATATTTTCTGCTGTTTGTATTTAAATTCTATTTTGTTATCTTTCTGGTATTCAATGCATATTATTCTAAAACAGGCGGAAAGTACATAGAGAAAAAAACCAACTATTTTCTTCAGAATCTAACCGGGATGTAGTTCAACCGGTAATATTCGCTGGGCGCTGCGCGCCGCTCATATTCCTATTTATTAGCAGCTGCCATTCTATTTTGTCTGTAAATGTTTGTCAATTTTCTTTATTGCTTCTGAAAAATATTTTATCTGATTTTTATTGTCTGGTGAATACTCAATTGTTGTCCACCGCTTAATATTCCATTCGTAATTTCCTTTTAGGTCTTTGAGAAAGTCATTAAGAGATTTTTGTGTCTCTGGAATGTCAATAAAATTGTTAGCCCAGCCGATAAAGTTCAAAAGTCCTAAGTCGTACAATACTTTGATTGCATTCCATGCTATAGTGTTTTCAGTCTTTGGTGCTCGAAATTTTGGTCCAATCCAGTTTGTGGGTTTACCGCAATCCGGGCACTTAGGTTCTTTTTCTTCAATGTCCTTGTCGGTCGTTATGTCGGAAAGTATTTTTCTCTTAAACGATTTTCTACAGTCCGTGCAGATATACTTCGACTTGTATGGTCTTTCGATGAAGTAATAGTTTGGATTATCTGTCATGTCCATAGTCTGTCATTGTTGTCTTGTTATGGTTGCTGCTAACGAGTGTATATACTCAATATTGCGTTTATATCGACTTTGTGCGTACCTCCATTTTTTATACTCAGCCAGCCGAAACTCCCTGCTAATATATAACAATATCAAATATTCATCCCATCAATCAGACTTTTTAATTTAAATATAGGCTCAATCTTTCTCCCTGTTAATTACACAAAATCCGAGATAAACACCCTTAAAAATATCAAACAGATTTTCATAGTCATATTGTCTGTCACCTTTTTTCCCATACTCGCTTATTCTCATTCCTATTTCCCTATTTTTGCCATTGAAATCAATTCCATTCCCTATGACAAACAACGAGAACAACAGCCGCCGTAAATTTATAAAACTGGCAGCAGCCGGCTCAGCAGCCTTAGGAGTAGCTCCTTTAACACAGGCTTTTGGCAGCGGAAACGATACAGATAATGCAAATCATTCGCTGGAAAAGAAAATTCCTGCCCGTAAAGGGAAATCAGTGATGGGCCTAACCTGCGAACCGCTTAAAACTGTCCGTATCGGAATAATAGGATTGGGAATGCGGGGCAGCGAAGCCGTCCGTAGACTTTTACAAGTGGATGGTGTTGAAATTAAAGCGATTGCTGATGTTGTGCCGAAAACGGTAAAAGAAGCCAACAAACGGATTACCGATGCCGGAGTTCCTGCTGCTGCCGAATACACGGAGGAAGAAGGCTGGAAGAAAATATGCGAACGCGATGATATTGATTTGATTTACCAATGCACGCCATGGCTGATGCACACTCCTGTAGCAGTTTACGCAATGAAACATGGCAAACATGCTGCCATTGAAGTTCCTGCTGCCCTTTCGCTCGACGAATGCTGGCAACTGGTGGATACTGCCGAGGAAACACAGCGCCATTGCATGATGCTCGAAAACTGCTGTTACGATTTCTTCGAACTTGCCACTCTCAATATGGCGCGTAACGATGTGTTCGGCGAAATATACCATGCCGAAGGCGCATACATCCACGACCTGCGCTGGCTCAAGTTTATGAAAGAGGGCGGATATCATGATATGTGGCGCCTCGAATACAGTAAACTGCATACCGGCAACCCCTACCCTACCCACGGACTGGGACCTGTGGCACAAATAATGGGAATAAACCGCGGCGACAGGTTCGATTATCTTACCTCCGTTTCCACAAACCAGAGAGGGATGTCGCTTTATGCTGCTGATAAATTCGGTGCCAATTCAGCAGAAGCCATGCAATCATACAAATTAGGCGATATGAACACAACAGTGGTGCATTCACTGAAAGGTAAAACTATTATGATACAGCATGATACAACCAGTCCACGACCTTACGACCGTATTCATATGATAAGCGGTACCAAAGGAATGGCGGTAAAGTATCCGGAGGAAAGTATTGCATTGGAACCTTCGGCCCATGAGTTTCTGAAAAAAGAAGATTTTGATACTTTAATGACGAAATACGAACATCCTTTATCCAAACAAATGGGTGAGAAAGCAAAGAAAGTAGGTGGACACGGAGGAATGGATTTTATAATGGATTACCGTTTAATATATTGTCTGCGCAACGGTTTGCCATTGGATCAGGATGTTTACGATGCTGCCGCCTGGTGTGCATTGGTACCTTTGAGCGAACAAAGTGTGCTCAATCGCAGTAACTCCATTGATGTACCTGATTTCACGCGGGGAGCATGGGAAAACGCAAAACCATGGCCAGTGGTTACTGTTGAATAGATTTTCAATTAAATCATAAAAAAAACGCATCCGGTTAAGATGCGTTTTTTTATGTATTGGAGCTAGTTCTATTTATCTTTTGAAACTTTAAACAGTAAGCCTGCTTTTAATCCGATGTAAAAATTATGCGAACCGGTATAAGTACCATCGAGCTGAGGAATCCGCCATTCGATATCATTTATATCGGTCAATCCAAAGCTGGTATTAAATGAAAAAACAAACATCGCATTATCCGTGCCCTCAATTTTATACATTTTATTTAAACCAAAAGTAAGTGCAACATCCGTGCTGTTAAAACGTTCGCGCACATCGCCAACTTTCATGGTTTCTGAGCCATCAGGCCCATACGGATTTGGCAGGGGATCGCCGCCTGTGCGTTTATACTCCTGTTGCGCATTCATTAAAACCATTATATCAGGTCCAAAGGAAATCCAGGTAGGATTGCTGGCATAAGGTATATTTTTCATTATTACGAACGGGATTTCGAGGTAGGTAAGTTTTACTTTGCGCTCGGCATCGCCTCCACTTTGCACCCCTGCATAACTTTGACCCAATTTTGAACCAAATAACGAAGCACTCACTCCCCATATATCGTTAAGATAATAATTCAAACCCATGCCTCCTGTTAATCCGAAAGTAGTTGAATATTCAATTTCCGGATTACCATAAGCGTTCTGATAAACAATCCAGTTGCTGTTTAATCCGCCCATGGCGCTAAGCCATTTCGAATTAGCCTCTTGCGCATTAAGTGTCGTAGCGGTCAGGAGTATAAAAACAGTTACCAGACTCCGGATAAATTTCTTCATATGCTTTGATTTAGTATATCTGATTGGTCACGTTATGATAACAACGATTTTTGTTAATTATTGCATGTGTTTGAAAGCCAAAAACAGAACCGGATAAGTAACAATCAGTTAAATAAACATGCTGATCATTAAATTGTTGCACATTATTTCCGGAAACTGCGATTCTGAAATGCAAAAGTAGGCAATATTTCCTATTATCGCTCACTTTCCCTCTATGAATTTCCCGTTTTCAAAATATAATTTGTCAATAAAATTGTTCAATTCCAACTGGTCATCGTCAATTGTGAACACCTTGTCGGCTTTACCAATATATTCCGAAATATCTTTCTCGTTCCCGGAAATCTGCTTACGAACCATCATCACAAACAATCCCGGAACCAATACCCGGCGCAGGCTTCTGCTTTCGCAAACAATAGGCTGGTCATAATTATAAGTGGAAAGAAAACTATGGATGGCCTGCTCAGTAAACGCATCTTCGGTGCGGATGTAAAAAACCCTTGACGCGCCTGCCTGGAGCATGGCTGAAGTATCTTTATGCGAGTCAGAGTTTAATTCTTCCATTATTGAATATCCTGAAAATTCTTCATCCGAATGATGCCCATGCATATCCGATTCGCCTGGCCTGATGCTGGTTACTTTTAAAGCTGTTACCTCATAATTGGATGACAGTTTACGGATGATGTTGCAGGCAAGTGTGGTTTTTCCGGCATTACGCGAGTTGCCGCCAATCATCACCATATTCGGAATTTCGAGCATACCTGTCAGGCTTCAATACCTTTAAGTCTTATGAATTCAGATCGTTGAGCAAGCGTTCAAATTCCTTTTGCATGATTTTATCCATACGCTGATGGAAAACGTCGAAAGCTTTTACCAGGTTGCGGCCTTCGGGCGAAAGCCTTGTACTGCCACCTTCAACACCGCCACGAACCGTTTCGAGCAGGTGAAAGCCCAGCATTTTTTCAATTTTGCGTAAATCGTTCCATGTACGGCGATAAGTGATACCAAGTTGTTCGCAGGCGCCTACGAGTGATCCGCATT
>CAZBZA010000244.1:0-5229 GCA_964495865.1 uncultured Lentimicrobiaceae bacterium | reverse complement strand
AAATTCAAACAGGAAAGGGATATCCGCGATATCGAATATGTTCTTTTTGAGCCTGCAATGTCGGAAGACGATATTGCACTTCTGAAACAAAATGCACTCAAAGCATATGACGAATTTGTTGTGGCAACCGATATTGCAGGATTTGTTAATTCAACCTCCGATAACCGTTACGATAGCAGCTGGCGTAAAAAAGGAAGTTTTGCACCTAACCTCGATTCAATGTTTTTCAATGCTCCTGTAGGCCAGGTTTTTGAGCCGATGCAGGATAACGGAATGTTACGCATTTTTAAAATTGTTGACCGTCAGGCTAAGCCTGATTCACTCAAAGCAAGTCATATTCTTATTTCATATGCAGGTACACCGGTTCAAACAGCCACCCGCACCCGCGAAGCTGCTGATAAACTGGCTGACAGTATCATGAATGTAGTTCAAAAAAATGCAGCTGCTTACGAAGCTATTGCCGGTTCAATCAGCGATGATGAAGTTGCTAAAGCTAAAAACGGCGACCTGGGTTGGTTTGCTGATGGTACAATGGTTCCTGAATTCAACGAAGCTGTACTTAAAGGATCGATAGGTGAAATTAAGAAAGTTGAAACCCAGTTCGGATACCATATCATTAAAATTGCCGGTAAAAAAGACCCTTCGTTAAAAGTTAAGATAGCCAGTGTTGATTTCCTGATGGAACCGGGAACAAAAACAATTGAAAACTTCTACAACGAAGCAAGTACTTTTTCGGCAACAAACAATACACTCGATAAATTCGAAGCTGCTGTTAAGGAAAAAGGAATGAACCTTCGCAAAGCTGAAAAACTTTCAGAAAATGATAATACTATTCCCGGCCTCAAACTGGCACGCGAAGTTGTACGCTGGTCGTTCAACGAAGAAACCGAAAAAGGTGCTGTTTCCAATGTTTTCGATGTCGAAGGTGTGTATGTAGTAGCTGCACTGAAAAATAAAGTCGAAAAAGGCATTGTTCCCCTCGAAGTGTTGAAAGAATCTATCAAACCGCTGGTGATCCGCGAAAAGAAAGCTGAATTTATCATCAAGAAAGTAAACAATCAGTTTGCTAAATTGAAAGATGTTAATGCGCTTATCCAGGATTTCCCTAATATCAGGATTGATACCGTGGATGTGTCATTTGCCAGTGCCAATATTCCTAACTACGGGCACGAACCTAAGCTTACTGGCAAGATTTTTACTGCGAAAAAAGGCGAGTTAGCTGGACCGGTGCAGGGTGAGCAGGGTGTGTATGTTTTTATTCTTGATGAGATAAAAGCAGCACCAGCAACAGCTGATTTCACGAACCAGAAAAAGCAGATGGAACTTTACTTCCAGGGCCGTGCAGGTATGCTTTCTAACATCCTTCAGGAAAAAGCTGATATAGAGGATAATCGATTAATGTTCTATTAAGCCTTACTTAATAAATATAAAAATGCCGCTTCAGATAATGAGGCGGCATTTTTTATTTACCTGAAACCAGCCCGGTGAAATGTAGTATCCCCAAGTGGCATCTCGATAAAGTTTTATGACATACAGGTTGCTACACCTCTTGTTTGGACTACTATAACCGTTGTAGCTTTACACCAGTTGGATATCGTTTTTAGGACAGAGTTGATTTTCAATTCGTTGGAAATTATAAGCAGCTTACCTGATCTTCCAATAAGTGACATACGTATTTGTTTGTAACGAATAATCGGCATTCGTTAGAAATTAAACCAGTTGCAGCCGGTTCGAATCCTGTTTGATAAAGATAAACAGCAGTATCGTGAATGCCCATAACGATGATCCTCCATAACTAAAAAATGGCAAAGGGATGCCTATTACAGGCATAAGACCGATTGTCATTCCGATATTCACAAAGAAATGAAAAAACAAGATGGAAGCAACGCCATACCCGTATATACGGCTGAATTCCGATCGTTGTCGCTCGGCTAGCAGAATAATTCTAATGCACAGCAGGAGATAAAGCAATACAACAACAAAAGTGCCTGCAAATCCCCATTCCTCACCAACCGTGCAAAAAATAAAATCGGTACTCTGCTCGGGGACAAAGTTGAATTTAGTTTGCGTACCGTTCAGGAATCCTTTGCCCCAGAACCCGCCCGAACCAATGGCGATTTTCGACTGGTTCACATTATATCCGGCTCCTTTGAGGTCAATCTGTTTGCCGAGCAGCACATTGATACGTGTTTTCTGGTGGTCTTCAAGCACTTTTTCGAAAGCGTAATCCACGCTCAGTACAAACAGTGTTGCAACGATAAAGATTGCCGTTACTGACAGGATATTGCGTAACGTACGGCGGATAAAAAATATAAATCCGGCCAGTAAAACTCCGATAACCGATATTACGATATACTGGTTAAATAGCAGAGCCATAATTGTAAGTATAACAACCGCCAGGCCGAGCAAAAGAATGCTTCCGGGCATTCCCTGCCTGTAAAGCACCAGTACAAGGGACGAATATACTATGGCCGATCCGGTGTCATTCTGTAAAAGAATTAAAAGCGCTGGTATAATAAGGATAAGGATAGGAATGATCTGTGATTTTCGCTTTCGTTTATCAAAATCGAGGGCACTCAGATAGTGTGCCAGTGCAAGATTGGTTGCGAACTTAGCAAACTCTGCTGGCTGAAGCCTGAATTCCCCAATCTGAAACCACGATTTTGATCCGGCAATTTCCGTCCCGAAAAATAAAACTACTATAAGTAACAATATGGTCCCGATATAAATAGGGTAAGCAAAAGCATTAAAGAACTTGGCATCGGTAAGTATTACCAGGAAGCCTATAATCAGCGAAGTTAGAATCCACAACATTTGCTTTCCATACGATTGCGAAAGGTCGAAAATGCTGCCATGTTCTTCGTTGTAAACAGCTGCATATATACTTACCCAACCCATCAGCACCAGTGTGAGATATAAAAGCACTAATGTGCGGTCGATATGACGGAATAATCCTTTTTGCTCTTTCAATTGTTCAACAGGTTTGTTTCAATCATTCTGGTTTCGAGGTCTTTACGTTTAACTTTGCGTGTAATATATTTTTCAATCATCAGCGTTGCAATAGGAGCAGCAAAAGTAGATCCGTAGCCTGCATTTTCAACAATAACGCAAATGGCAATTTGGGGATTTTCGACTGGTGCGAAAGCAATAAAATTTGAGTGAGGCTTGCCATGTGGGTTGTCAGCAGTTCCTGTTTTACCGGCCATTGAGATGCTATCTAATTTCCATGCCCTCGCTGTTCCGTGCGATCCTTCGAAAACCTCCACCATTCCGTCACGTACAACCTGAATGTATTCATCGTCGATTGTGGTTATCTGTTTTTGCGATGAGAATCTGGTTTTGTTTTTTTCATTCGAAATAGACCGTACAACATGCGGTGGGTAAAAGAAACCTCCGTTAGCAACAATGGACACATAATTAACAAGTTGCAGAGGCGTCGCAAGCACTTCTCCCTGTCCTATAGATAAAGAGCGGATTGTCATAGCGTTCCAACGCCCTGCGCCATAAATTTTATCAAATACTGCGGAAGAAGGAAGGTTCCCTTTTAGCTCAAAGGCAAGGTCGGTATCCAGTGTGCGGCCAAAGCCCATACTTAACATATGGCCCCGCCATACATCATAACGCTCCTTAACCGTTTTATAATTCGGATCATTCATAATTGCACGGAAAACCAGCCAGTGAAAAGGGTTGCACGATTGCTGAATAGCGGTATAAACATCAAGCGGCGATTCGTGGGTGTGGGTACACCTGATGGGTGACGAACCCAATCCCTGGCATGTAAAACGTGTTTCTTTGGTAATTACCCCCATTTGCAGACCAACCATGTCAGTCGCCATTTTAAACGTTGATCCGGGCGGATATTGCCCCATAATGGCACGGTTGTATAATGGTTTTATTGGGTCCGAATTCAGTTTTGCATAATTTTTCCCCCGTACTCTTCCAACCAGCAGATTTGGATCATATCCCGGGGTGGAAAGGAAACAAAGTATTTCGCCAGTTGCAGGATCTATAGCAACAATGCTTCCACGTTTGTTAGCCATAAGTTTTTCGCCATATTCCTGAAGATCGGCATCAATACCGGTATACAGATCATTCCCCATTACCGAGGCTGTATCGTAACGGCCATTCTCAAAACTTCCGACATCACGGTTAAATACGTCAACCATTCGGATTTTTAACCCTTTTATTCCGCGAAGCTCTGTTTCATATGCCCGTTCGATACCACTTATGCCTATATAATCGCCTTGTTTGTAATAAGGTTTTTTTTCGATTTGCGACGGTGTTACCTCCCCAATATAACCCAACAGATGCGCCCCGATTGACATTGGATATTTCCGCAAAGTACGCGGCTGTACAAAAAATCCACGATAACGGTAAAGTTTCTCTTCGATATAGCCATATGTTTCTTTCGATATTTGTTTTTCAAATGCCGATGCCAGCATAGGGGAATAATCGCGTGCTTTCTTCATCCTATCAGCAAAACCTTCAGGGGTTATATCGAGTAATCGGCATAATTCGGCTGTATCAATATCTTTAACCTGACGCGGAATTACCATCAAATCGTAAACAGCTTCATTATATACCAGCAACTTCCCGTTTCGGTCGTATATTAATCCGCGGGCAGGAAACTGTGTAACATAGCGTAAAACATTGTTATTGGCAGAAAGAGCGTAACTCCTGTCGATCACCTGAATATAAAACAGACGTACCAGAAAAATAAATCCAATAATCAGAAATGTACTGATAATTACTATTTTACGATCTGCATAAATGCGACTGGCCATTGAAGAAAATATATTGAGTGCTTAACAGCTAAAGAATGTGCTCTGGTATGCAAAAATACAGAATACGCCATTCAAATATTGGATTATCCGAATATTATTATCGTTGTCAAAAAGATTAATTTCTTTAAGCTTTCAAAGACCCTTAAGCCGTTCAGACCAAATAGAAGAATGTATTTTTAATCTAATTTTTGCATTTTTATGTTTTGTAACAAAATAATGTATATTTGGCACTTCAGAAGAAGGTAAAATAACTCTTTCAGCATGTCGGGAATAAGGAAATTTATATTCAGGAATATTAAAAGACGCGATGAATTCGAGTCTCTTATATCCATTTGAATTATAACGTCTTAATTTCTTATCTAATACAATCAGAACATGGAATTACCTTTCGCAGAACCTTACAGAATAAAAATGGTGGAGTCCATCCGCCCCAGTACCCGCGAAC
>CAZBZA010000243.1:3949-5260 GCA_964495865.1 uncultured Lentimicrobiaceae bacterium | reverse complement strand
GCGCCGATTTGCAACTTAGCGAAGCGATCTCATTCCGCACAGCGGAATAATCGGTGTCGGTATAATCTCCTATTCCCGCTCTTCATTTTCCTCCCGCCTTTACCATCAATCCAAATCAAAACCTGATTAATTGTTGGTTTTCAAAATCATTTACATCGGGCGTTTTTTATGCTTATTATGCGAGCTAATGGAATATTGTAAATAATAGAAAGTAAGTTAAAATACAGTACATTGCTTATATTTGCCTCTAATAGCAAACTATGCAAACATGCAATTAACAAAAACCAAAAAGAGGTGGGGCATCATTTTATTGTTGCTTGCAATAACTATCGGCCTGGCTTTGTATCCAACAGCGCCTCAGTATCCTATTCGATTTTATGAAAGGGAAAGCGGTCAACTGAAAACCGAAAAGGTGGCCGGCGAAAAGTGGCTGGTATGGTTGTATTACAATCCAATAGGAGAAGCAACCTTGTGGGCGCTGGCGAAACGAAAGCTGGTTTCGGCTATGTATGGTAGTATGATGGATCGCCCTTCTTCAACGGAAAGGATACTTCCTTTTATCGAAGATTTTAGTATTGATATGAGCGTTGCCCGCGAACAGAAGTTCGATAATTTCAACGATTTTTTTACCCGTAAATTAAAGGCTGATGCACGACCGATTGATACCAACTCTAATACTGTTGTATCACCTGCCGATGGGAAAATCCTGGCTTATGCCGATATCAGCAATACCGATTTTTTCATAAAAGGATATCGCTTTGATGTTTCCACCTTTTTGGATAATCCTGATCTGGCAAAAAAGTACCACGATGGCGCCCTGCTTATAATCCGGCTGGCCCCGATGGATTACCATCGTTTTCATTTTCCGGTAAGTGGAAAGGTATCGCCAAACACACAGATTGATGGCGATTATTATTCAGTCAACCCCTTTGCTTTGCGTAAAAAGGCTGAAATATTCTGCCTCAACAAACGGGAATATACAATCGTTTCGAATCCTGTGTTTGGTGATGTTGTTGTGGCCGAAGTTGGTGCCACCATGGTTGGAAGCATAGCACAAACGTTTAAGGGACCTGATGTAAATAAAGGCGAAGAGAAAGGCTACTTTAAATTTGGAGGCTCAACGGTAGTACTGCTGTTAGCAAAAAGTAAAATCCACATTGATAAGGATTTATTGCTCAATACAGCAAAAGGCTATGAAACTACCGTTAAAATGGGCGAAAGAATAGGAGAGGGGAACTAAAAGAGATTTCAATGAGTTTGTACCTCGGAATTCACCCCCGCCGACTTACATTTGCAACGTATCGAACTTAG
>CAZBZA010000243.1:0-3849 GCA_964495865.1 uncultured Lentimicrobiaceae bacterium | reverse complement strand
GCGCGAAGCAGGCAGGCAAGCAGGGATCTTTTCAGTTAAAGGCTGAAAATGCGTTTATTTAAAGCTTAATTCGTACCTGCAAAGCCTTCATTAGTGCGAATTTAAAACATCGCATCAATACTTTTCAATTTATATTGGATCAATGACATGGATACAGATTCAATAATTACCCCACATTACTGTTTCTGGTACTTAGGCAACCCGATAATAATATCATATAATATCTGGCCACCAAAGTTCACATCATTTAAATTGAATTTGGTACTACTCTTTTCCCAGCTCACTCCGGTCCGTGGATCCACTTTATAGTTAAATGCATTTTTATAATTATTGTTTATGGAAGAGGCTTTAGCGAAATCAAATATAGGTATTTTGTTATTTCCCGAAAAAAAGACAGTAGTATCCTGCCTGGTAAAGGATTCATAAAACGTTGGATTAAGGTCAAGAATATTGCGGAAATCCTTTAGGGCGTTGTTGGCTTCGGTTGATGAAATTATAATTACTCCCTGGTTTGTATTGGAAATATAAATCTCCGTATGCAGATCTGCTGCTTCCAGCTGAAGTGCATTTGTTATATTGAGATCTACATTTTTATAACGGGAAATACTATATTCGGTCGATGTTTCGGGAGCTTTGATCTTACGCTCCTGACTTTCTCCTGGTTTTACAATTACTGTATTCTGACTAATAACACTGAGAGATGGCAATAAAGCCATTGCAATCCCGATAATTATAATTGCTTTCATGGTCAGCTTGATTATTTAAAACAAACATCTATCTGATATATCAAAGTTACTGCCTAAATTGCAAAAGTGTATCCTCCTTGTTAGCACTTGTCTCGTTTCTCACGCAAGTGGCTGCAATCCAAATCAATACCTGATTAATAGTTGGCTTTCAAAAATCATTTTCATAGGCGCTTCTTTTGCTAATAATTCGAGGGGTGGAGCAATTAGAGTAAGCCTGGTGCCTGGCAGCCAAAGCGGTAACAATCGGATTGTAATGGTTCAAAAAAAGTAAACTAACGATGCACGCAACAGGTAATAGGAGGCGGGCAAAGTAGGGCAATCTGCTACAATCATGCAGGAATGTAGGCTGCTTTTTATTTTGAGACACTTAATTGATAGCATCTGAATATTATACGGCACATTTTTTTTATAGCCTCACTTGTTCAATCCCTGAACTTATACCGGCATTGTGTTGTTATTACTGCATATTTAAAACAATGGTCTATGGAATTTTCAACTGAACACAGGAAATACAGATTTACCCGTTTCAGCCTGCTATTCATTCTTATTGCAGGTCTTTTAGTTACAACGGGATGTAAAAAGGATAGTACAGATGAAGAGCCTCCGGTTGTAAATGAAACTTTGGTTTCGTACTTAAAGATTCTCAGTTATCCGGCTGAAAATATAAAGCAACAACTCAGTGTTTGGCAAAATGTATATCCTGATGCTGTACCCATTGTTAACAATACTGCTTACGGCGTTGATGTTTATAAAATTACTTATAACACAGCGTATAAGGGCGAAGCTGTGGTAGCATCCGGATTGGTATGCCTGCCGCAATCACAGGGTTCATTTCCAATAATCAGTTTCCAAAATGGCACCAATACCCTGAAATCCGATTGCCCCAGCGAGAATCCGACGAGTTTTTATTACACCATGATGGAATACATGTCTGGTAACGGGTATATAATCGCTTTCCCCGACTACATAGGCTTTGGAGCATCAGCACAATATCTTCACCCGTATTATGAAAAAGAAACTACTGACAGGGCTGTGATTGATATGCTTTTAGCCTGCCACGAAATGCTTGAAGAAGATGACATACAAGTCAGTTTCAACGGCGAACATTTCCTGATGGGTTACTCACAAGGCGGGTGGGCAACACTTTCGGGGCTTAAAAATATTGAAACAAACTACAAAACCTCAATACCTGTAACAGCAACCTCATGTGGTGCAGGAGCATATGATATGATGGCCATGTCAACATACGTTCTGGAACAGGAAGTTTTTCCGGGACCGCTTTATCTTCCGTATTTTATTTATTCGCAGCAGTTATTCGGAGCACATAACGATCCGCCTGGCAAATTCTTCAACGAACCCTATGCCTCGCGAATACCTGAGATTTTCAACGGAATGTATTCCAACACCCAGGTGAATGCTCAACTGAACGATACCATTTCAATGCTATTAAAAAGCAACATGATCACGGATTTTAGCAGCGGCGCTGATTTTGAACAATTACGTTCGCTCCTCATAAAAAACAGTGTTACAGCATGGTTGCCAGAATCGAAAATTAATTTCTACCATGGTTCAACCGATCTCAATGTGCCACCGGTGCAATCGCAGCTTATCTATAACAGTTTCGTAAACCTGGGAGTAGGTCAGGATAAAGTTCAATACATACCCTTGCCTGGTACCGATCATGAATTCAGTTTGCTGCCGTGGGGTCTCAAAACTATTAATTGGTTTAATGGGTTAAAGAAATAAGTTTTACCCGGATTATTAAGCAGGGTTAAACTTTTTCCAATGAAATCGGAAAGAAATCGAATCAATGGTATAAAACATAGAATTGATTTTATGCATCGGTTTAGTGTCTTCTGTTTTTGAATTTAGGTTTAATTTTCAAAACAAACATCTATACAGTTCTGGTTATTTTTTATCTGATTTATAGATATTTATATTTGTAAAAGACATTTTTTGAAATGGAAGATTAATTTTTTGTGACTCCTGATTCGTGCATAGTAATGGCTATAATTTGCTATACAATTCTATAAGATTTTTTGTTTATAAGCTCAATACATCTAAAAATATTGTATATTTGAACTGTTATAATTAAAGGTCAGGCCATTCTATAATTTTTAACATTCGAGGCTATGAAAAAGATCATGACAGTTCTACTCGTTTTATTGATAAGCGATTGCATAGCAGCAACAGGCAATGCAAGTGATGGGCCAATAGTTGCAATTGTTGTTATTGGACTAATTCTGTTAATCGTTGGAACCGGTTATTTCATTGATTTTATGAAGAGTAAACTTAAAGAATTCAGAAAAAGGAGGCTAATTAAAAGAGATAATTCAGACCAAGGCGGTGAATTCTTGAACTCGTTCAATCATGCAATCTGTGAATGAGAGGTCAATGCAAAAGATTTAATTCATTGAAAAAACTATTGCCTATTCTATCCACCTAACTTCCAACTCAATCCTGCTTTTTATGCTTTTTTATGCATTTTCTTTAAACAAAAAAGAACACTGAAAGTGTTAATTTTCAGTGGTCTACGCTTTTCTGCTCTTTGTTGGAGCGGTGTTTTACGCCACCCTGTTACGATCCTTTTAATCTGTAAAATCCCAAAGTGCTCTTCCCCGACATGAGACAAAAACTTGTTTTGACGCAAGAAATAAAAGATCTTTTCAGGGAAAACCACTGGTACGTCTTGATTGCAGGGCTGGGAGGGTACACCGGTACAAAAATGGTCGAAGAACTTACTCTGTGGCTTGATGATGTTGGAAAAGTTTTCGCGACAATTTGCAGCTTGCCATTTTATTTTGAAGAAAAAATAAGGAACACAATTGCAGAAAAATCATTGATTAAGCTCCGGCAGATATGTAATTTCAGGTATTTCGACCACATTTCAATTCTGGATCAATGCCTCGTCGATATTTTAGTGCCAGATGTTTTTCGTTTAGAAAATCAGGATTTCTACGAAACCTACAATAGCTTCATCCGCTTTGATGAATTTTTAAGAAGTGACTGTCAGGAGAAAGCATAGTTGGCAAATCAGATACATCTTAAACTCCCACCCACGCAGCCATTGGGGGATGGCTTCATGGGAGCATTTTTTGCCACA
>CAZBZA010000242.1:0-5274 GCA_964495865.1 uncultured Lentimicrobiaceae bacterium | reverse complement strand
TTTACCAGATCTGTGAGATACTGAATCCAACCAACTGCGACCAGGCTATTGCTACCATAACAATTGATGCAGCTGCTATAATTGCCGGCGATGATGCAGGCTCAGTAAGCGGTGTGAGTGGAGGTACAGCTGTTACTAATTTACTTGTAAATGATTTGCTTAACGGAAACCTGGTATTGCCATCTGAAGTGACGTTGGGTTTCATTTCAACTACAAATGCGGGTGTGACTCTGGTTGGAACCGATGTAATTGTAGCTCCGGGAACTCCTGCCGGCATTTATTTCCTTGTATACCAGATATGTGAAATAATTAACCCATCCAACTGCGACCTGGCAACCGTTACCGTAACCGTTACCAATGAACCACCGGTTATAAGCGGAGGTATTACTTTCATTACCAATGAAGATAATGCTGCAATCATCTGTATTCCAATCGTGGATCCGGATGCAGGCTCAGTATTTTCAGCGTCAGTTTGCGAAGGTCCGGCCAACGGAACTTTAAGTACTCCTGTTGTAACGGGTAACCAGGTTTGTATTACGTACACTCCCGATCCGGATTTCAATGGTACGAACCAGATTTGCCTGCAAGTATGTGATAATGGCACACCACCTTTGTGTGATACCGCATTAATTTACATCAATGTATTGCCGGTAAACGATCCTCCGGTTGTTTTCAACGAAAATGTTATCATGTGCAACAGTACTCCGTTTTCAGGCAATATTCTGGCTAATGGGGATAGCGATCCTGATGGAACTGTTCTCACTGTAAATACAACCCCTATTTCCGGGCCATTGAACGGAACCTTTACTATTCTTCCAAATGGAGACTATATTTATACCCCTTCAGTTTCATTTACAGGAAGCGATGTGGTAGTAATTTCGCTTTGCGATAATGGAATTCCTTTGCCTCCGAGCTGTAAAAATGATACAATACTATTTATGGTTGTTCCGGCGGTAACAGTAAATGCCGGTCCTGACGATGCTATCTGCCAGACAGCAATATCATATCTGATAAATGGAGCCACTGCTCAAAATGCGACTGGCTATCTCTGGACAAGCAGCGGAACCGGTACTTTCGACAATACGGCATTGCTGAACCCGGTTTACTCACCAAGTGCTGCTGATTTTACAGCCGGAAGTGTTTCGCTTACACTAACAGGCTATGGGACAGTGCCTTGTGGCAACATGTACGATTCAATGGTGCTGAACTTTTCTCAACTGCCTACTGTAAATGCAGGCCAGGATGGTGTTACGTGCCAAGGAATGTCTTATGCCATTTCAACAGCAACAGCATTGGATTATATATCTCTTCTCTGGACCAGCAGCGGGGCAGGTTTATTACTTAACGCAACTACTCTCACGCCGACTTATGTCCCTGCACCTCTGGAAACCGGGAATGTGATACTTACATTAACTGCTAATGGTCTTTCTGGTTGTGCTTCAGGTAATGATCAGATGCTTTTGTCAATCATACCGGCAGCGGTTGCTATAGCTGGGGCTGATGCGAATATTTGTGAAAACCAGAATTATACTACCTCCGATGCTTCTGCTGCTTATTACAATAGTTTAGTATGGACAAGCAGCGGTTCAGGTACTTTTGCCGATCCAACGCAACTTGCTACTACCTACTCACTAAGTTCTGCCGATGTAACTGCAGGAAGTGTTGTGCTTACTCTCACCACATACGGATCAATTCCTTGCGGCAATGCCACTGACAACCTGATACTGTCAATAAGTAAAGCACCGGTTGCTGTTGCTGGTGCTGATGCCTCCATTTGCCAGGGAGTGCCTTACACTGTTTCCGGAGCCAGCACATCTAATTCTGTTTCCATACTATGGACTCATAATGGCCTGGGAACATTAACCGGAGCCAGCACACTTACTCCTACATACTCACCTTCAACCGGCGAAACAGGCATAGTAGTGCTTACTCTCACTGCAACGGGTACTCCAGCATGTGGAAATACAAGCTCAGGAATGAATCTGACCATATATCCAACTCCATTTGCTGATGCAGGAACTGATCAGCCGGGATGCGGAATTGCACCTTTCATTATAACGAATGCTTCGGCTTCAGGTGCAGAAACTTTGTTATGGACAACTTCCGGAACAGGAACATTCAGCAACCCTTCAATCCTGAGTGCTACATACAACCCGAGCGAGGCTGATGTTACAGTTGGTTCAGTTACCCTTACTCTCACTGTTAATGGGTTTGCTCAATGCGGAACACTAAACGATAATATGACTCTTATTCTGGCTGAAGCTCCGCTTGCAAATGCGGGACCTGACAGATCCACTTGCAGTTCTGTTACGTTTACTGTAGATGCTGCCTCAGCATCCGGATATTCTTCATTGGTTTGGACGCATAACGGTCTGGGAACACTTACCGGGGCTAATACTACAACACCTGCATATATTCCTGCAACCGGGGAATCGGGTATTGTAACATTTACATTAACTCTTACCGGAAATACGCCTTGCGGTATTGTGAGTGACAACATGCTGCTGACAGTCAGTCCTGATATGGATGCGACTGCAGGGGATGATTTGCAATCATGCGAAATGTTACCGGTTGTTATTACCGGAGCAAGTGCACAAAACTATAGCTCTGTTCAGTGGACTAGCAGCGGTAACGGTACTTTTAATGACCCATCCTTGCTTAACCCCATTTATACTCCGAGTTCAGCTGACGTAACAGCAGGAATGGTACTATTAACAATGCATCTAGTTGGAATAGCCCCTTGTGAAACATATAATGGTCAGGTTAAACTTACCATTACAGCTGCGCCTACTGCAAATGCCGGAAATGATGCAATTGTCTGTAGCAGTGCTTCATACACTTTAGCTAATACATCGGCTACTAATTATTCGTCCCTGGTTTGGGAATTTACTCCTGTAAATGCGGGTACTCTCACCAATGCTGCTACACTCAACCCAACATTTACACCTGTTCCGGCATACACTGGAGTTGTGAACATAAAGTTGAAAGCTATTGGTAACACTATATGCAACCCATCGGAAGCCAACGACGTAGTTGTACTCACGATTGTCCCGGGTCTTTCTGTCAGTGCCGGTGATGATCAGTTTATATCTGCCGGAACAGCTACAACGCTGCATAGTTCGGTATCGGGTGGAACCGGGGTTTATGCCTGGAACTGGGAACCATCAGCTTTACTGATAAACAACAATGTTTCCGATCCGCAAACCTTGGCACTTAACCAGCTGACAGTTTTCTCTCTTACAATACTTGATATTACTTCCGGGTGCGTGGCACAGGATACTGTGGTTGTTAGCCTGGTTAATATTAATCAGCCGCCGTTAGCTGTTGATGATAAAGATACTACTGATGTGAATACTCCTGTTACCATAAAGGTTTTGTCCAACGATTCCGATCCTGATGGTGATCCGATAAGCGTTTCATTATGTGGCACTCCTGCAAATGGTGTTGTAATACTTAACCAGGATAATACTTTTAGTTACACGCCTTATGAAAAATTCATCGGTGATGATCAGTTCTGCTATATCATTTGCGATAATGGAAAGCCTTCACTCTGTGATACTGCCTACGTATACATTCACATTGTAGCAGGTATTGACGATCTGGTTATTTACAACCTGCTTACCCCTGATGGGGATAACAGTAATGATAAATGGTATATACGTGGTATTGAGGATTACCCTGATAATACAGTTTTGATCTTTAACCGTTGGGGTGATAAAGTCCGCGATTTTAGCAGGTACGATAATATAAATGTCTTCTGGGATGGCAGCAACAAGAGGGGTGAAATATTGCCTTCGTCAACGTACTACTACATTCTTAAGATTAAAAACGTGGGTACGCGAACTGGCTGGATATACATACGCAGTAAAGAATAGAATAGTGCAGGATCAGGAGAAGTTCCGGTTACGGATTTTCCTGATTCTTTTAAACCACATGTCATAACCAGGATAATAATCAATGAATGAACCAGGATGGATAAAAGTAAATTGAACCCGAAACGTTTCATTTCTCACTGTCCTTGGGAGTAAAAATAAAATCTACGTATGAAAAATCTACTCACTGCACTTATAATACTTTCGGCAACCTCGTTGTTTGCTCAGCAGGATCCACTTTACAGCCAGTACATGTTTAATAAACTGGCACTAAATCCGGGTTATGCCGGCAGCCGTGAACTTCTTTCGGCTGACCTGATATACCGCAACCAATGGGTAAATTTTGAAGGTGCACCCAAAACAATCAGTGCTTCAATCCACTCACCGCTTCAGAACCCTCATCTTGCACTGGGTTTTAATGCATATAACGACAGGTTTGGCCCTATAAACAACACCGGAGCTATGGCTACTTTTGCTTACCGGCTTATTTTCCCCGACAGCAAACTTTCGTTTGGTTTATCAGCCGGGGTTAAAAATAATGGGATAGTCTGGAATGATTTCATATCGTTTGATGAACAGGATCCTTTTCTTAACAGCCAGGTTAACCAGACTCTTGTCCCCGATGCAAGTTTCGGCGTTTATTATTACTCTGATAAACTTTATTTAGGACTTTCATCGCGCCAGCTTCTGCAAAATCAGTCGCTTGTTATAACGGATACAGTCGGAAATAAGCAGTTAACTAGGTTGCTGGTGCATCTTTACGGAATTGCGGGAGTTGCTGTTCCTCTTGGCGACAACGTCGTTTTCCGCCCCTCGCTTTTGGCTAAGTTTGTAAAAAATGCGCCCCCTCAACTTGACTTGAATGCCAGTTTTCTGTTTGTAAATACTTTTTGGCTTGGTGTGTCATACAGAACTGAAAAAGCTGTTTCGGTCATTACGGAAATAAATGTAACGCAGGATTTACGCATCGGCTATTCTTACGATATCTGGCTTAACGAGCTGAAAGTATATAATAAAGGATCGCATGAAATACGCCTTAGCTACGATTTCAATGTGAACAATAGAATTCTGACTCCCCGATATTTCTGATCTGTTTATTGGGTTTGCCCGAATCGGCATTCCAAAACATTGATAAAGAATAGAATAAGTATTTTTTCCTACTTGTTTTACTAAATTACTTATTGTTGGTCACAGCTTATGTTGTAAGTTCACCGCGCAAAGGCACCTGGAGCAGTTTTTTAATTTCTTCATTTTCAAATCCTTGTCCCAACAAAAACATCATTTTTGCGATGGCTGATTCTGTTGTAATGTCGGATCCGCCTATAACGCCTATTTCGCTGAGCTTCATGCTGGTTTCGTATTTGCCCATATCTACGGCGCCGCCCTTGCATTGGGTTACATT
>CAZBZA010000241.1:0-5277 GCA_964495865.1 uncultured Lentimicrobiaceae bacterium | reverse complement strand
ATAACCGCAAAAGATTATCAGCAGATGAAGAAGCTCCCGAAAAGTTCGAGTTTTCTTTTTACCATAAAAACGGTTCTATCCGTTATGGCCTGGCTAACGGATCGGTGATGGAGGACAGTGATGAAATTATTGTGTCCTTTACTGATATCACCGAAAGGCGGATACTCGAACAAGTTCAGTCCTTCCTGCTTGAGTGCGGTTCGCCGGCTACCGGTGGTAAATTTTTCGAGCCCCTTGCCATATACCTGTCGCAGGTTTTAAATATGGAATATGTGTGCATCGACAGGCTGGCAGGCGATTATCTTTCGGCTGAAACACTCGCAGTTTGTAACGAAGGGGTTTTCGAAAGGAATGTCAGCTACACACTTAAGGATACTCCTTGCGGTTCGGTGGTAGGTAATAAAGTATGTTGTTTCCCTGAGAAAGTAAGCGAATTGTTTCCACACGACGAAGCATTGCAGGTGCTCAATGCCGAGAGTTATATAGGTGTTACACTTTGGGCTTCGGATGGCAAACCCATAGGACTTATTGCGGTTATAGGTCACAAGCCGCTTGAGAATATAAAACTGGCCGAGTCAATTCTTAACCTTGTTGCAATACGCGCAGCCGGAGAGCTTGAACGCGCCGAAGCCGAAGAAGCGCTCCGCCGTAATGAAGCATTGCTGGCTCAATCGCAACAGATTGCTCATATCGGAAGCTGGGATCTCGACCTGGCAAGCAAGCAACTGTATTGGTCCGATGAGGTGTTTCGTATTTTTGGTCTTAAGCCACAGCAATTCCAGGCATCTTACGATTATTTCCTGAGCAGGGTACATCCCGATGATCGTACAATAGTTGACAAAACGTATGTCGATTCTCTTCGCCATGGGAAATACGGTTACGAAACAGAGCATCGGATAATACGCGAAAATACAGGCGAAATCAGGTATATGCAGGAAAAATGTGTCCACCAGCGTGATGATTCGGGCCGTGTTTACAGATCAGTGGGCATGGTGCAGGATATCACCGAGCGCAAACTTTACGAAGCTGAAATTCATATACTTAACGACGAACTCGAACAACGTGTTATTGATCGCACAGCACAACTCGAAGCTGCCAACAAGGAACTGGAAGCCTTCAGCTATTCCGTTTCTCACGATTTGCGCACGCCGCTGCGGGCATTAAACGGGTTTTCGAATATTCTTATTGAGGAATATGCTTCGGTTCTCGACGACGAAGGCAAACGAATGCTTACCGTTATTTCGCAAAATGCGACCAAAATGGGGCATCTTATCGACGACCTTCTTTCGTTTGCCCGGTTGGGACGCATTGAAATAGTGCCTTCGCCAATCAATATGAAAACACTGGCAGCAGCTGTGTACAATGAGCTTGTTCCGGAAACTGACAAGGACAAAATCAGGTTTACACTAGGCAATATCCCAGCCACACCCGGCGATCCTTCCATGATTAAACAGGTTTGGGCCAACCTTATCGGGAATGCCATTAAGTTTACTTCGAAAAAAACTGACAGACATATTGAAATTGGTGTTATTGCCGGAGAAAATGAGAATATTTACTTTGTGAGAGATAACGGTGCCGGTTTCGAAATGGCCCACGCCACAAAACTTTTCGGCGTTTTTCAACGCTTGCATTCGTTAAAAGAATTCGACGGCATTGGCGCCGGACTTGCCATTGTACGCCGCATAATTTTACGCCACAACGGGCGCGTATGGGCCGAAGGAAAAGTTGACGAAGGAGCAACTTTTTACTTTACACTGCCCATGCTTAATTGATTAGTCGCAAACGGGGCTGCAATTTTATGTTTCAAATTTTACTCTCTAATTATTGTTCAAATCATACTAAAGTGAGCATTATACCTGAATTTACACACAATAAGCTCCCCTTTCAGGAATTTGCTTGATTAAGCCAGGAACAAGTTTATTGATAATTAGATTGAATTTGTACACCATCGCTATTTACGACTTTTTAGTTTTATTGATTGCGAAAATTTTTTTACAATGAAAAAACGAAACAGTATTCAGAAAACTTCATCCGGACTTCGCCAAAAGGCTGAGGAACATATGAAGTCGGGGAAATCGGAAATAAATCAAAATATGTCAGAAGCTGATATGCTGAAATTAATTCACGAGTTGAAGGTATATCAGATTGAAGTGGAAATGCAAAATGAAGAGTTGACTCTTGCCAACGAAACGGCAAGGGCTGCTACTGAAAAATACGAGGAGCTTTATGATTTTGCCCCTTCGGGATATTATACTTTGTCGCGCGATGGAAGTATTCTGGAAATGAACCTCCGTGGCGCACAGATGCTTGGCAAAGAAAGAACCTTGCTGATAAACAGCCGGTTTGGTTTTTTTATCAAAGAAGATTCGCGTGGTGTTTTTGCGGATTTTCTGGATGAAATATTTCAAGGCAAACGCGATGTTAATTGCGATCTTCCCCTTTTTTCCAAAGGCGATATCAGCTTGCATGTGCATCTTACAGGTATTATGTCCGATACTAAGGAGCAATGCCAGATAACAGCAATTGACATTACCAAACGAAAAAATGCCGAGGATGATCTCCGGAAAAACCTGGCAAAATACAAAGTCCTGATTGATACCTTTCCAATTGCCATTACCATCAGCGATCCGGCAGGTAAAATTATCGAAACCAACGAAAAAGCATTGGAACTGCTTGGGTTATCAAGGGAAGAGCATTTAAAAAGAAAGCTCAAAGGAGAGGAATGGACGATTATCAAAACCGATGGCACAATTTTTCCGCAGGATGAATACGCAAGTGTTAAAGCGTTGAAAGAAAACAGGCTTGTGGAAAATGTTGAAATGGGAATAGTAAAAGCAGGGGAGGAGGTAACCTGGTTAAATGTTACGGCAGCACCTATTCCCATTGAAGAGTATGGGATACTTATTGCTTACAGCGACATTACACAGCGCAGGAAAATGGAAACAGCCCTGCAGGAAAACGAGGAAAGACTGCGGTTGGCACTTCATGCAACTACCGATGTAGTATGGGACTGGGATATTGTAAACGACTCGCAGCGATGGAATGAGGCTGGCGAAAAAGTATTTGGCTGGACTGAAATTGTTGAAAATACAGTGAACGCAGCCTGGTGGATGGAACGCATTCATCCCGATGACAGGAAAAGGGTTAAGGATGGATTTGATGAAGTTTTGCAAAGCAAATCCAGAAATAAATGGCAGGATGAATACCGTTTCCGAAAAGCTGATGGTACACATGCTGAAGTACTCGACCGTGGAAATGTACTGCGCGACAATGCCGGGAAACCCATACGCATGATTGGCGCTATGCTGGATATTACTGAAAGAAGAAAAGCCGAAAAACTGATTAAAGAAAATGAACACAAATTCCGTACCGTTGCCGACTTTACATCCGACCTGGAATACTGGCAGTTGCCTGATGGCCAGCTTAATTACATTTCCCCTTCGTGCGAAAGAATTACCGGATACTCAAGGTCCGAATTTATTTCAAATCCTGATTTGCTGGTAAAAATAGTGCATCCCGATGATTTAGCTACGTTTTTATGTCACTGCAACTTAGAGAATGCCGATAATTCAGATTTATTTGAAAAAGGAATCAACTTCAGGATTATTAAAAAGGATTCATCAATAATATGGATTGAGCATTTTTGCAGAGCGGTTTTTGATGATAATAACACCTACATGGGCAAAAGAGTAAGTCTGAGGGACATCACGGAACGCAAAAATGACGAACTGGCTTTAATAGAAAGTGAGCATCTGGCAAATGCTATTGCCAGCACAACTCCCGCATTACTGTATATTTACGACTTTGAAAAGGCGAAAAATATTTGGGCGAACGATGCTCATAAACGCTTTTTTGAGGATGTAAAGAACAACGCCACGGATTTCGATTTTTCAGAGATTTCGCAGTTAACCCATCCCGATGATTTCAGGGAACTTACAAGACTGGCTGGAGAAATGCAGGCCAACACCAGTATTAACCAGTTCGAGTTCGAACACAGGTTGAAATATAAGAACTCCTGGAAATGGATGAAACTTTTTGTTTCAGTGTTTAAAAGGGACAGTAATGGTAAGCCCATTCAACTGCTTGGGGCCTTATTTGATATTGACGACCAAAAAAAGACCGGGCAGGATCTGCTCGAAGCCAAGCAAAAAGCCGAAGAAAACGAGGAATATTTCCGCAACATATTCGAGAATTCCGCCACCGGTAAATCAATAACCGGTTTGGATGGCTCAATTAAAACAAACAAGGCTTTTAGCCAAATGCTGGGTTACCCGTTTGACGAGTTTCAGACTAAAAATATTTTCGTTATTACGCATCCTGACGATATCCGCAAAACTAATGATGCCATTGATACCCTGTTAAATGGTGAAAAACAGCAAATTAAATTTGAAAAAAGATATATCCATAAAAATGGGTCAGTTGTATTTGCCGATGTGGTAACCACTTTACAAAAGGATAGAAATGGAAATCCTTTGTTTTTTATAACCTCTGTTAACGACATTACCGAAACCAAGCAGAATTTTGAAAAACTGATTAAAAGCGAAGAACGCTATGCGCTTGTTATCGAAGCCTCTGAGCAAGGCATTTGGGATTGGAATGTCGAAACCGACGAAGTCTTCTATTCGGCGCAATGGAAAAAACAAATTGGATATAAGGATGATGAGTTAATAAGCGAATTCGATACATGGATTGAACATCTGCATCCTGATGAAAAAGAGTATTGCCTTAATGCTGTTAATTCTTATCTTAAACAGCCTGTTGAGCATTTCTTTCTGGATTTCAGGTTTCGCCATAAGGATGGAACTTACCGTTGGATACACAATAAGGCTGCGTCGATAAAAAACGATGAAGGCAAGGTTATTCGCCTGTTTGGCACACATACTGATTTTACTGAGAGCAAACTCAGCGAATCCATAATCAATGATATTATCGAAAAAAATCCAATGTCAATTCAGATATTGGATATGGAAGGGTATCCTAAGCAGGTAAATCCGGCACATACCAAACTATTTGGGGTTGAGCCTCCAGCTGACTATTCAGTTTTTAAAGACACCCAGTTATTATCACTCGGATTCGACAAATTGTTTGACCAGATTAAAAAAGGAGAAGTTGTCTTTTTTCCTGATTCATACTATAATGTTCATGATGTTAACCCGTTATTTCCTGATTCTCCGGCATGGGTTAAAGCGCTTGGCTTCACATTAAATGATAATAATGGGAAACCCAGTAAAATAGTTTTAATGCACGAAAACATTACTGAGCGCAAAAATGCTGAAG
>CAZBZA010000240.1:4068-5297 GCA_964495865.1 uncultured Lentimicrobiaceae bacterium | reverse complement strand
ACTTTCAGGAGTGCTTGTTTTGTAATGAATAAGGTTTGGCTAAAGGAATCTGTCGAAAACACTGCTCTGCATTACGCATAGTTTTTATCTTTGCAATAAAATTACCATGAGGACAAAGATTTCAAATCTTTTACGGAGCTTAGGCATTTTATATTATACAGATAAAATCAGGTTTTACCTTCACTATATCAAACGATATAAAAGCATTAGCAAATACAAAAAAGTGAATCCTGATGTTGCCTTTCCTCCGGCCTACCTCATGTACGAATCCTTTGATCTGAATTACGAGAGCTATTACGCCAGCAGCCGGAAAACGGCTTCGTGGCTACTCGATCATTTCCGCAAACATTACGAATTAAAGAATATTAATATACTGGATTGGGGTTGCGGTCCGGCCCGTATCGTTCGCCATCTGCCTGGTTTACTCGATAAATCATGCTCCGTTTACGGAACCGATTACAATCCGAAAACAATTGCCTGGGACAAAAAAGCTTTAAACGGAATTAATTTCAACCTCAACAGTGCCGAACCACCGCTGCCATATGTAAATGAGTCCTTTGATATCATTTACGGTATTTCTATTTTTACACATCTCCCCGAAGATCTGCATTACAAATGGTTTAACGAACTGGTGAGAATCAGTAAAAAAGGTGGTATCATTTTCCTCACGCTTCATGGCAATGCTTTTAAAGCAAAACTTACACCGCCGGAGCAGGAAGTGTTCGACTCAGGTTCATTGATAATTAAAGGAAACACAAAAGTGGGGCATCGCACTTACGCGGCTTTTCATCCTGAACCATTTGTAAAAAGGCTGTTTGGGAACAACATAATTCTTGAGCACATTGAAGGCGGCATTTCAAATGGCAAGCCTCAGCAGGACATCTGGATAGTAAAAGTGGTAAAATAACAAACCATGTTTTTGGGAAACAATTCGAAGGAGAAGTGTGTTTTATCATACCGTTTTTAATTCGTAAACCGGAGAAATACGCTGGACTAAATCCAAAACATTGTTAAAACGGAAATTAAATTTTTTAAAAGCATTCACCTGATTTTTAACACTAAACATTCATACCTATGAACATTGAATGGTTACTCGAATACAATCCTGTGCTGTTGGCATTAGGGGCCACTTTGTTTACATGGTTCCTTACAGCCTTAGGAGCATCCATGGTTTTTTTCTTTAAAACCATTAACAAGAAGGTCCTTAATTCGATGTTGGGATTTGCAGC
>CAZBZA010000240.1:0-3968 GCA_964495865.1 uncultured Lentimicrobiaceae bacterium | reverse complement strand
GTGGAAGAACTTATACCCGAATCGCAAACCGGAAACGAAACCGATTTATCCACCATAGGCGCTATGCTTGGTTTTGCAACTATGATGTTGCTGGATGTGGCGTTGGGATAGCCTAATAAACAGTACAAAATTATTGATTATGATTTTTAGAAGGGGCGAGGGGCGACATGGCGAAGGGCGAAAATATCATATTTAATAGGAATGTATGTTAAGTTTTCTACTCAGTTAGCATGATTATGCCAGTCAAAATAATTTTATACTTATGGAACAGATGATTTTGAAACACCATTTAGTAAAACTACTACTTGAAGAGTATAAGTATGATTCTCAGAAGGGTGAATTAGGCAAACTTGGTTTTGAACTTTCAGGACTGGAGGTTAACAATTTAGCAATCATACTTGATATAATAGGTTTCCCGCCTGAGAATTCATTTACTGTGACTGAAAAGTTAGATGCAGATGGCGATAGGGTAATTTTGAACAAAAGACCGGCTGACGAAGACTTTTTTTGCCGCGATGATTTATTTAATGAATTCTACGAAATTGCGGATCAATTAAGGAAAAAGCAGAAAGTAACTGTAACTGAAAATGGCTTAAAAATTGTGCCTGACATTGAAGCGCCTGAAGTTGAAGAAATACTTCTAAAGTATATTGACTGGCTTTATGAAGAGTTGTTGAAACTGGATAAAAAAAACAGAAACTAAGTTTCTTTTACTCAATGAATACCAATAAAAAAGGCTGTCCCGGATTTCGGGACAGCCTTTTTTGCAAAACAGCTTTTAAATACTATTTTTTCGTGAATTTAATGTTCGAAATTCCCTTTGCTGTTTGTGTTTGAATAAAGTAAACCCCTGATGCCATTTTGCTGATATCAATTGATTTACTGTTACCGGTAAACATAACTTTACCATTCAGGTTCAAAACAGTTACCTTAATGATCTGATCGTTTGCAACGATGTTCAATACATTTTCGGCAGGGTTAGGATATACCATTACAGCAACTTTATCCAGCTCAGCAACACCTACTGAAATGGAAAGCATACATGGTACATCAAGCTGGGAGTTTTCAGGATCGTTATTCAGTATCCTGATTGTGCCTTCGTAAACGCCATAGGTAAGTCCTGTTGAGTTAAAAGTAACCTCAAGTACTTCGCTGCCTGCAGGAGGAATAGTTCCGCCCATTGAGCTAACCGAAAGCCATTGTGGAGTTGCGTCACCCGAAAGGTTAGCCCTGATATTCCAGTTGTAAGCAAGGTCAGGGTTGTTCGAAAGATGCGACCAGCCAACACCTGTGCTGAGGTAGTCGCCATTTGGATTGCTTGGTCCGCCATCGGTACCAGGAATAAAGATTCCAATATCCGTTTGGGTAAACTGATAAGCAACCCATATGTCCTGTCCGTTAAGCACTAAAGGAGTAGTAAGTGTAATGGTTTTCCATTCTGATGGGCCATCCGGTGTAAATGTTTGCGAATGAAGCAAAGCACCTGGTTCGAAGCTGTTAGCCATTCCGAAAATCTTCAAGGTCATTTCGTTACTGCCAACGTTAAGGTTGTTGATAAATACATCAACTGATTCAATAACCATACCGGCATAAGGAAGTACCATTGCATTAGGGAAGCGTGCTGCAACAGAAACTGTAATCGGAACGCTGTTCCAGCCGATAGCCGAAACGTTGTCGCCATCATAATTCAGAACAGCGGTTGCATCAGGAGCTTTTGATGAACCATTTGTTGCTGTAGCTGAGCAATTGGAAAGTGAAAGAACTTTACTCTGTTTTGGAGCGGCAGTTTCAGGTGCAATAGCCTTGTCAGGTGAATCGGATCCGTAAAGGATATTAATGTCGTAAGTAAGATCAGCTGTTCCTGTATTCGAAACGGTTAATTCCTGCATGTTAGTGGCTGATACATCCATAAATGCTGACAGACTTGTTGGGTCAACACTGATAGCAGGATCGCTGGCGGCGCCAAGCTGAACAAAATACACATCATCAAAATAATATTTTGGTACTTCGGTAGTTCCTGTTTTTTCGCCTGCATAAAAGTCGACGCCACCAAGTTGTTTGGTTCCGCCTGCCGCGCCTGATTCGTAGCTGAACGGCCATTCGTGAACCATAGTGCCATTAACATATAATTGTATGTTATCATTGTCGAGGTCAATCATATGTTTAATCTCAAACCAGGTAGCTTTAGGATAAGTGAAAGCAATGGCTGTAGCACTTCCGGCAAGTAATTCGCCGGCACCGCTTGTGCGGAGGTACACTTCCATAGCATATTCAATACCAGGCGATTCGAAATGCTGTAGATTGTAATATCCGCATTTATCAGCTTCCAGGTAAGCCCACCACGATAGTTCGTATTTACCGGTAGTTTTATTGCCAAGTTTAAGAAGAAGGTCAGTTGCGCCGCCGGTTTTATCAACCAAAGCTGATTTTGCGCCGCTGTGGCTGAAATCACCTTTTATCAAAGCATCTTCGCCTGTTCCCGGAGCATTGCTCCATGTTGTATACCAAACCGGATTTTCAACTGCCAGGTAGCTATCGAGTGGATAGGTTTCCATATCATCTTCTAAAAGAATGGTAGGCATAACCTGGAACGATACATCATCGAAGTAGAATTTTGGCACTTCACTTGTACCGGTTTTTGCGCCAGCATAAAAGTCGACACCACCTAATTGTTTGGTTCCGGTTACTGAACCAGCCTGGTAACTGAACGGCCATTCGTCAACCATTACGCCATTAACGTAATATTTAATGAGGTCAGCATCGAGGTCAATAAGGTGTTTTACTTCGAACCAGGTATCAACAGGGTATGTAAAAGGAAGAGCGGTTGCGCTGCCTGCAAGCAGTTCGCCGGCTCCACCGGTACGGAAATAAACTTCCATGGCAAATTCAATGCCAGGCGACTGAAAATGCTGCAGGTTATAGTATCCGCAGTTGGCTGATGATATGTACATCATCCATTTCAGCTCGTAATTGCCCGAAGTTTTATCGCCTAACTTAAGAAGGAGGTCAGTTGCTCCGCCTGTTTCGTCAACCAATACGGATTTGGAGGGACTGTTGGCGAATGCATCGCTGATTTTTGCATCTTCACCGGTGCCGGGGGCATTGCTCCAGGTTGTCCACCAGCCTGGGTTTTGTACAGCCAGATAGTCTCCAACTGCATAGTTTTCAAAGTTATCGCTGTAAGGCAATGTCTGAGCTTGTACTCCCAGCATTGAAAAAGCGATTGCAATCAGTAATAAAGTAAATTTTTTCATCAGAGTGAATTTTTTGTTAGTAATATGATTTGATCCACAAATGTAAGTTATATATTCCGGATAAAACAATCTGTTTAGTTAATGAAATGCTATTATTCATTGGAATTTCTGAAATTTTATTAACAAAATCAATTTTGATGAGTGAATTTTGACGAATCGGGAAATGAATAGCCGTTCCGACTGCCATACTGATATTTATTCTGACATTCATAGTGTCGCATTGTGCACGGATTTTGTAATGGTGCTTTTAACGGGCAGTTAATACATTCCTATGTATGTTATAGTTTAAGAATGAATGGTTTAGTATTTTTGCAATTAAATGACACTTCCCATGGCCGATACCCTTTTATTGATTGTTGATGTTCAAAATGCAATTGCTGATCAGAAACCATACTTGTTTGACGAAGTGCTATCAAACATTAAAGTCTTGCTTCAGAAATTCAGGGAGTTGAAACAACCTTTGATTTTTATACAGCACGACGATGGAATAGGGTCGGAGCTCGAAGTAAATACCTATGGATGGGAAATAGTTGAGGATATTACGCCTTTGCCAGGTGAAAGGGTTATTCCGAAAAGGTATAACAGCGCTTTCAGGGAAACCAGCCTCGAAAAGGAACTCCGCGATAAAGGAATAAAAAAGCTTGTTATTGTAGGCTTGCAAACTGAATTTTGTATTGATACCACAATACGTGTTGCTTTCGAAAAAGGGTTCGA
>CAZBZA010000239.1:0-5307 GCA_964495865.1 uncultured Lentimicrobiaceae bacterium | reverse complement strand
AGAATAACATCAGCGTGGTGCGTCGTCTTACCGGTGGCGGTGCTGTATTTCACGACCTGGGAAATCTTAATTTTACATTTATACAATCAGGCAGAGACCATACGCGAAATGATTTCCGGAAATTCACCGTACCTATTCTCGACGTTCTTCAAAAGCTGGGAATTGATGCCCGATTCGAAGGACGTAATGACCTTACAATTGATGGGAAAAAGTTTTCGGGCAATGCCGAAACTGTTTGGAAAAACCGCGTTCTGCATCATGGAACTTTACTTTTTTCGGCCACAATGGTCAACCTCAGCCAGGCGTTGAAAGTTAATGATGCTAAATTTCAGGATAAAGCAGTAAAATCAGTTCGCAGCCGTGTTACAAATATAAGTGAGCATTTACATCAGGCTATGGATGTAATGGAGTTCTCGAAACTGATACAAGACCATATTTCGGGATTGTACCCCGATGCCCGGTTTTATGAACTTTCTGACGAAGATCACACACTAATTAATGAACTTGTACAATCAAAATACAGCACCTGGGACTGGAATTTCGGCAGTTCTCCTGCTTATAATTTCCGCAAGGTAGTACGTACCGAAAACAGCGGCACCATGGAGTTTTGCATGGAGGTAAATAATGGAATTATCAGGCAAGCCCGTATTTATGGCGACTACTTTTCGCATGCCGATCAAAACGAAATTGAAGCTGTACTTGCTGGTATTCCACATGAAGAAGCCGCCATACGAAAAGCTGTTTCACAATTCGAAATCGGCGATTATTTTGGGAAACTTACTGTTGATGAATTTGTGAAGGGGCTGTTTTAAGAGGTTTAACCAGGAGCGCAGTTTCAAAATAAACTTTAACTTTAAAAAACGAATTTTCACGAATCCGAACACTTCCAGCACTTTTATCGTGCATTTAAAATGTTAAGTTCGTGAAAATCCGTGTTCTTTGATTCAAATACCCGGCTTAATTCAGGCTCTTAAAACGCTCCTCCTCCTTTAAAACTTGCATCATCGGCACGTCCGCGCTGCTTGTTCTGGAAATTGTTAAACGTATAAGAAGCGGTAAACATCAATGCCAAACCTTCAGTAGAAATTGCATATTTATTGTCATAGTTTGAACTTGAAGCGGTGTAATCGAATTTAATTGAGTCGAACAGATTTTGAGCTGATAGTCCAATATTCAGTTTGCCTTTCATAATCGATTGGTTTACAGCCAGGTTTACAGTATAAAAACCTTCCGATTCGCCATTTGCATCCTCATTAGGTCCGCGCACATAACCAACTGCCTGAATGCGGGTACCCCATTTAAGTGTAAAATTTGATATCAACCGTGCATCGAAAGAGTTAGCTTCTCTGCTGGGAGAAGTAGTGCTTTCACCGGCATCAAGGGTATAGTGATACAAATTGCCTCCTGTGCTTAGCTGCCACCATTTTGTAAGGTTAAAATCCAACCCGACTTCGAAGCCATACGACTGTTGATTGTCGGCATTAATCAATTTATGAACCATTATTCCGTCGTCGCCTAAAGTGCGGCTTGTATTAAAACTGTTGGTTGTATTGCGGAAATAAGTCTGAACACTCAACGACATAATTTTATACGACATGCGGTAATTCAGCTCAAATGCATCGGTAAATTCAGGCTCCAGTTCAGGGCTGCCCATGAAAATATTATACGGATCAATATAACCGGGAGTATTATTCAGCACCCAGGGTTGAGGACGGTTAATACGCCTGCTGTAACTGAGCTGGAACTGGTGTTTCTCCTTTATGGATTTCGTAAGGTGAACACTCGGATACAACATGAATTTATCGTATTCGTAAGGGATATCATCGTTACTGAAACTGATGGTACGGGTAAAATACTCACTTCGTACACCAACCATATATCCTATTCCCCATTTTTTATCCGAATAAGTAGCATAGCCTGAGTAAATATCGTTGGTGTAATCGAGTTTGTAAGTGTACAGTGTATTCACAATCCACTCGTTCGACTCTGTATCAAGGTTACGGAAATCCAGGTCATCCTTACGGTTTTCGTAACGGTACTGGAAACCTGCTTCAAGAGTACCTGTTTTAATCGGACGTTTGTAATCTGCATTTAAGCGGTACTGATAATTGAAATTGTCTTTCCTCGATTTTATTGCTGAGTTCAATTCCTGAGTGTTATACATATCATCAGTGGTATATTCTTCCATCAGGCTTTCATCAACTCCATCCCACGAAGAGTAAGCATTGGAAATGAAAAGCGTATGATTTTCGCCGTATTTGTGTGTATAATCAACATTGAATCCGGCAACGTTTCCGGTAACATCCATATCGCTGTTACTTAAATAATAATTTTTCAGCTCCGACCCTTCGTAATAGTTGTTATAAGTAGCATAAGCGCCCTGGTCGTATCCCTGCAGACCATAATTGCCGGCAACAGTAAAGGTGTTTTTTTCGTTCAGGTCAAAATCAATACCGGCTTTACCTCCAAGATTATCGTTGTGGTTATATTGCTCAACATTTTCATGAATGTATTGATTTCCCGAGGAAAGATAACTCACGTTGTCGATGGTTAAATCCGATACATATTTATTCTTTGCAAAATCGATGCCGGCAAAAACATTTACTTTTTTCCTGCGATAATTCACTAATCCATTTGCTGTATATTTATCGTAGGTGCCAAGCCCAATATTAGCCGTGCTGCTCACTCCCTGCAGTTTTTCCTTTTTCTGAATAATATTTATGATGCCGGCTTTTCCATCAGCTTCGTATTTAGCCGAAGGGTTGGTAATTACTTCAATCTGCTTGATGGAAGAAGCATTTATCATTTTCAAAGCATCGCTTCCTTTCAGCACCGAAGGCTTGCCATCAATAAGCACAACATAGTCGTAGCTGCCGCGAACCATCACATTTCCCTGCGGATCCACCTGTATGGAAGGCGTATTTTCGAGCACATTAACAGCTGTTCCTCCTTTTGCAACAATGTCCTGATCCACATTAATCACTCGTTTATCAATCTGGTATTCAACCTTCGACTTTTCGGCAGTAATGGTTACCTCCTCTAAACTTGTCGAATTAACGGACAATTTAATATCGCCAATGTTGTTTTGGAGAGCTTTTGAATTAATGCTGATTTTGCCAGTATGCAAATCTTCGAATCCCAGGAAGGAAACCCTCAGGTAATAATCGCCCGAAGCAACTTTATCCAGTTTAAATTGTCCGTCAGTAGTTGAAATGGTTCCTGTAATAAGTGATGAATCAGCTGCCCGGAATAATGCAATATTTACATATTCCATCGGTTGATTTGTTGATGCATCAAGCACCCGTCCGCTTATGGTTCCTCCTTTGGTTTCGGGAACTTCATTACCAGCTTTAACTTTGGCAGTAAACAGTAAACTTACTGCTACACCTATAAGCATTGTAAATAGTATGTTTTTCATCTTTGACATTGGTTTTTGGTTTTTGATTGTATAAAAACAGGTTCAGCTTATTTACCGGTTTTTATATCACGGTTTATTTTTGTTTGTGGTTTATGACGACAAAATTCCAACAGAAGTTACACGACAAAGAATGAAAATCGGTGAACGCCGGATTTTGGAGGATGAAAGTGCAGGAAGGCATATTGAAAAAAGTTCAATATGCTGAAGGCAAGAAACAAAGTGCAGAAAACTAACTTTATGCACCGTGACGTGACTTGCCAAATTATCGAATTGCCAATTATCGAATTATCGAATTGACAAATTGCCGAATTGTCAAATTATCGAATTATCGAATTGTCAAATTGTCAAATTGTCAAATTACTCCCTTCAACTCTTTTTCATACTTTTAATCACAATTTTACAACCCTTGATAAATAATACTGTCATTAGAATAAAAAACACGGAGCCGGAAGCTTGAACCAGGAGGTTTACGATATACACAGGCAACTGGTTGAGGCGTGTAAAGCCGGCGACCGGAAGGCATACAACGAGTTATACAACGCGTACTCAAAGGCTATGTATAATATCAGCTACCGCATGATGAACAATGCCGAAGATGCAAGGGATATGTTGCAGGAAGGATTTGTTGATGCTTTCCGCCGGATTGAATCGTTCCGTTTTGAATCCACATTCGGTGCATGGCTGAAAAAAATAGTGATCAATAAATGCATCAACGCGCTCGAAAAGCGAAAGATAGTATGGGAAGACATCGAAATATCTGACATAAACACTTACGAAAAGGATGAAAGCATTGATGAAGAAGATCTTCAGCTAAGTGTTGAAAAAGTAAAAAAAGCTATGAACCGCTTACCGGAAGGAGCAAGAGTAATTTTTTCGCTTTACCTGCTCGAAGGGTATGATCATACTGAGATTTCGGAAATTCTGCAGATTTCGGAATCAACCTCAAAAACACAATTTATGCGTGCCAGGCAATTGGTGAAAGAAATGATGCTTTCGATGCCTGCGGTATAATTAAAATGAAAGAAAATGAAAGAAGATAAGTTAGAAAAATTCGTACGGGATAATACCCAGAGCTTCAACAGCCTTGAGCCACCGGAAATGGCCTGGGATGCCATCGAAAAAGAACTTCCTGCTTCGAAACAAAAAGCAGTGCGGAAACTATGGCCTTACGCCTGGAAAGCGGCTGCCGCCATACTCATTTTTGCGTCGGCATGGATGCTGAACGATTATACCGATGAGAATAAAAAAACTACGGGAAGTGAATTTGTCAAATCCGAAATACAAACTAACCCTGTACTTACTGAGCTTTCGGATGCCGAAGCTTACTACACTACCCAGATAAGCAGCAAACAGGCCGAACTGGCCAAATATGCCCAACAAAATCCTGAAATTATCGAAGACCTCAAGAAGGAATTCACCGAAATGGATAAAAGTAAAGCTGAACTCCGTAAAGACCTTGCCCAAAGCAATGCCGACGAAAAAGTGATTGAAGCCATTATACTATCCTATAGAGTTAAACTCGAAATCCTCGACCAGATGCTTATTGAAATGCGCAAAGCAAAAGAAGGGAATACAACTCAACAATCTGTCGAAACCAACCTGTAAGTGAAATTACCAAGTAATTATAATCATGACAACACCTGAAAAAATAATACGAATCCTTTTCCTTTTTGCTTTCGCGATAAGCTTGCCTGTATTGCTAAGCGCACAAGTGTATTCGGAAAAGCGAGAGCAAGGCAAAAGTTTTAAACTGAAAAGCGGCACTACCGTAAATATTTCCAACAAATACGGCAATGTAAACGTAATGCCCTGGGAAAAAGACTCGGTGCGTATTGAAGTGAGTATGTCGGCACAATCGAAACAGGCTGCCAAAGTGGTTAAAATCCTTT
>CAZBZA010000238.1:0-5309 GCA_964495865.1 uncultured Lentimicrobiaceae bacterium | reverse complement strand
TAGCTGCCGGGGGCTTTGATTTCGTTAACGAGGGTGGCAATCTGGTGTCCTTTGATATCATACACAATCAACTTTGTGAAGCTTTCCTGGGAGCCAGATAGCAAATTATCGGAACCAACCTGGTATTTAAATTTGGTTGTTCCTTCAAACGGATTGGGATAATTTTGTGATAACGCGGTTTTTGATAATTCAGGCTGATCGCCGTTATTGTTGTGAGGTGAAACAGTTGTGTTGTTGGTTTCTTCATCAGTAACAGGATCAATACCGCCATCAGGGCCTTTGTCGTCGCCAGTTTGCAATTCATACGTTATACACCATGTGTCCTGGTCTTCAGCTCCCTCAGGCAGCCACCAGTTGTTAACTCCTTCTGTGTGATTGGGCTTTATCCAAAATACATTGTATTTCAGTGATTCTAATTGATTTGGCAGGCTAGAAAGAGGATCGTTCAGATTTGAAACCACTTCAAATTTATTCGTGTTTTTTGTGGTAACGGTCACTAGTTGCTCAAAAGAGCCCTGAAAACCTATATCAAAAATCTCGCTACCATTATGCTCATTCTCTTTTTGAACCCCCAATTTCAACTCTAAGTTCCAACCCGTAGTTGTACTTTCACTTGTTGTACTGCTAATTTCAACGTGCTGCGGTGACCCGCTATTCCATGATATAAGCGTTGATTGCGGACCAATATGATAATCATCATCAGCATAATTGGCAAAATTTCGCTTTGCCTGATTATGCTTGTATGTAGTAGGATCGGAAGGGTTGAGGCCATTTCTAAAGGGTAAGGTATCGTTTCTGGAGTCGTATTCATACTTAATCGTCCTGAAAAAATAAGCAGAGTCAATTGCTGTCTTTTCCCGATCATAGATGATATAATGGTCACGCCTGATAGTTGGTTGGACAAAGATATATAAGCCGGAATTTCCCGCTGCTGCCTCTTTCGAATAGGAATGTGTTACTTCCAATGAAGCCTCTTTCTCATTTTTCTTCTGATATGCGCCTTCCACCTCAACTCTTATTCCCCACCCGCTCTTAATAGGAATTGTACCTCCGGTATAGCCCCCAACCTTAATTTCATAATCTTTGGATTTTGAACTTTCAACTGAGGTTACAAATTTTACTTCTGAAATATTATCAGAATTACCAGTGTTATGATATGAGTTGCTGCCATTCATAACAAATGGAGGCGGGCCTTCGATGTATCCGATGTAATATGTAGCTTCGGGGCTGGTGAGTGGCAGTATCATATAGTCTTTCCAAACTGCTTTATCTGTCTCAGCCCACGCACAATTCAGGGGATGATCAACATCATCGTAACCTCTGTATATCAAGCATATATATTGTCTCAGATCTGAGGTGTCAACATCATGTATTGGTACTGCAAGGTTCGCAACACTGAGGTTGAGTTCATGATCAGCCCATTCATAATTCTTTTTTACAAGGTTGTCCTCAGGATTAGTCCAGGTTGCACCATTATTCTTCGATTCCCAGCGCTGTATCCGGTAACGGCAATACCCATTATCTTTATTATCGCGTTTCAGAAATGCCTGCACACAGTTTCCTTTACTGTTAGGATCATTTTTTACTGATCCTACAGCCAGAGCAACACAATTGTATTCATCATCTAAATCTGAAATTTTAACAGCGTCCCCAACTTGTTCTAAATCGCCGGATTCACCGATCTTATATGTGCGGCATTTGGCAGCATGAGCATCAGAATCTGTTACATAACCGATCATGGCAATTCCTTTCCTTTTCCCATTCTCCAGAATAGTTGTGGATATAGCTGACAGAGAGCCAAACCGCTCCTCACTATCACCTCCGTTATTAAAACCTAAATCCTGAAGGTGCCAATCCTTAAGTGTTTCATCTTCGGTCCAATAGCAATAAACCCCTGAATTGCTTTTAAAAAAAAGGCAAAGCCGCCCATCAAGCACAGTTGCCGCCATTCCTCCTTTTAATAAATGAGTTCCTGTGGCGTCTGGTATATGAACCGGTTTTTGATACCCACCGTTATCTTTATCATATACTGAATAACTTAACATATCGTCAGTGCCCTGTAGAAACAGGAAAAGAAGTCCTCCGTAAACTACAGGAGCAGGTTGAAAGTAATGATTACTGACTTTTAAATTGTCATCATTATCATATTTTGTATCGGTAAAAGCAACTTCACCCTGATCCAGGTTTGATTTAAGATCAAATGCTCTTACAATTATTTTATTTTGTGAGCTTCCACTGTAATAGATATAATTATACAGCTTACCATTATAATTTACTGTAGCCGAATACTGCGAGTAGTCGGACACATCGTTTTCTATGTCTTTCTGACATTTAAACCAGCCTTTGTGATCGCCATAATCATCAGCGATTAATAGGCCTGGGAGTAGAAATAAACATACGGTAACTATTAGTTGTTTTAGATATTTCATCTTGTTATTCCTTTCTGTTAAACTGAGTTATTTTTATAAAACGATTCTGAACCCGAAACTGGAACGCAGCGGGTTAGGGAAGGAACTCTTCAGAAATACAGAGGCTCCCTTGTTGAGTTTATATTCGAGCCCGGCATCCGTATGGGCTTTACTTTTGGGATGAAATAAACCGCAAAGTAGAATGAAAAGAGTAATTATTTCCATAATCCTAATTGATTAAAGATGTTTTATATCTGATCATTCCCATTTCTGCCATTTACTTTAGCAACACCAGTTTCTTTACCTCCCGGTGGTTGCCGCTTTGCAGGCTGTAGATGTACGTACCGGGAGGAAGTTGCGAAGCATCCCATTCAAGTTCATAAGTACCCGGGACTTTACATTCCTTTACCAGTGTAGCCACTTCCTTTCCTCTAAGATTGTAAACAACCAGTCTTGTCAGGAAACATTGAGGACCGGAAGGCAGATCTTCGGAACTAACCTGGTATATAAATTTAGTGGTTCCATAAAACGGGTTTGGAAAATTCTGGGATAACGAAAACCCAACTACCGATATTAAACCCGAATTCTTAACGCCGCTATTGGTTTCTGATTCATTGGTAATTCCTGTTCCTTCACCTGGATTAAAACTCCCGGCTAAAGCACTGACCAATGGTTCTGTTCTATCTGTCTTTGCCAGAGCCATGTTCAGCGGATGATCCCAATCGTCATAGCCCCGATAAACCAGGCAGATGTATTGACTGGTATCTCCATCCTTTATTAAATTCACATTAGCCACACTCAGGTTAACTTCGTGATCACCCCATTCATAATTGCATTTTACCAGATTTTGTTCATTACGCTCCCAATCAAGCAAGTTGCGTGATTCATACCTCAATATCCTGTAGCGGCAGTATCCATTATCTTTATTATCGCGTTTAACAAATGCCTGTACACAGTTTTCGGTAGAATTGGGGTCATTTACAACATTTCCCAATGAGAGTGCAACACAGTTGTACTCATATTTATCGGAAATTTTAACCGCTGAACCTATTTGCTTAAAAGCACCATTATCATCAAATTCAAACGACCGGCAATAAGCAATATGACTATCCTTGTCACCTACATACCCTATCATGGCAACATGTTTAGTTACTCCATTTCTCAGAACAGGTACTGTTATAGCTGAAAGAGAACCAAACCGTTCCTTGCTGTCACCTCCGTTATTAAAATCTAATTCCACCTTGTTCCAAACCTTTAAAGCAGCATCTTTAGTCCACCAGCACCAAACGCTCGAATTGCCTTTAAAAAAAAGGCAAAGCCGCCCTTCGACAACAGTAGCTGCCATGCCACCAACAACAGTCCTTGTTCCTATGTCAATTGATGTCGGTTCCTGATAACCGCCAAGATCTTTTTCATATTTCGAATAGCTTAAAACATCATCTGTATTTGACAGAAACACATACAAATGATCATTAAAAACAACAGGAGCAGGTTGAAAGTAATGATTACTGACATCTAAATTTGCTATATCGTCATACTTTTTGTCGGTAAAATCCACTTCATCTTTAACCTGTTCAAAAGCCCTGACAATAATTTTATTTCGCGTACTTCCACTGTAGTAAATATAATTGTAAAGTTTACCATTGAAATTCACTGTAGATGAATACTGGGAGTAGTCGGAAACATCATTTTCTATATCTTTCAAACATTTAAAATAATTTTTAGGATCGCCATAATCATCAGCGAATAAAAAGGCCGGAAGCAGCAATACACATAGTGTAAAGAGAATCTGTTCAAATTTTTTCATTTTCATTTCCCTTTCTGTTTGGTTGAATTATACTTATAAAACGATTCGAAACCCAAAACTGGATCGGAACGGGTTAGGGAACGAACTCTTTAAAAATACAGAGGCTCCCTTGTTGAGTTTATATTCGAGTCCGGCAAATCCATAAAATGATGAACCCCTGAACTGCGAATCGAATGTGGTCCGGTTGTAAAAATCATTTCCGGCATCATCGGTGGTAAGTATTTGTTCTTCATGAACAGAGTGAACAAATTGTTGAGTAAAACCAGCTCCTGCATAGGGTACAAATCTGCCCAACGGATATGCCAGGGCAAGATCCAGTTCCCAAAACATAGATTTCATATTCGACGAAAGCGATTTCTCCCCGGTAATATTTTTTATTTCCGGAGTGTCGGTGAAACAATAATTGACAGATAATACTGACATGGCTATCAGCTTATTATACAGTTTCTTCTGGTAATCAATCCCACCTCCAAAACTTACAGCCGGGTATTGCGAACTAAGGTGCTGTGCGTTATCGTCGGATATCCAGCTCTTAAAGTTGAAGTGAGTAAGGCCTCCATAAGCACTTACCCCAAATCCATCAAAAATCTGGTAACCTATTTTCAATCCGGCCAGGCCCGATTGATACTCAGTGCCATAATGAGTATTATACTCATCAAGATCTTCCTGGAGGTATATATCCTGGAATTCACCCTCAACCAGTGAATGAAAGTTTGTATGTTCAACAAGTTCGAGGTTTTTAAAATGCGTAAACTCGTAATACGGTGTAATAAAAAAGGTACCTTTTTTATGTATCATATTGCTTCCATCCGGACTTGGATTCGATGCCGGGCTTCCGGTGCCGGGCGATTGGGCATTGCCTTGGTTGTAGAGCAGGCAGCCGAGTACTGCAAGTAGTAGTAGTTTTTTTTTCATGATCGCTAATGTTGATTGATAAATGGTTTATATAAATTGAGTACTACAAATAGAAATACTATTAATATGATAATTTGTAGCGGAAAGAATGATTCTCGTGTAGAATTTCGCCTACAAGAAAATGCAAAACAACTGGTATCTTTAAGGAAAGATTGTATCTTTAATTGACTGAACACAAC
>CAZBZA010000237.1:0-5332 GCA_964495865.1 uncultured Lentimicrobiaceae bacterium | reverse complement strand
GAGTAACTTTAAGGGAGCCTGATACTACCAACAGGATTTTTTACATATTTATCATTAGCAGTCCGGAGTTAGCTTTTTCCTTTTCATACCAATGAAAGGACTTTCCTATTACCGGCTGAACATTATTTGTTAATATATGTTAATATTTTCATATCTAAAATCTGCTCTATGAAAAACAAAATCTACTCACTGCTACTGGTATTGTTTACACTCATTTTTGTAAACATAAAAACTGAGGCACAGGTGTGCCCTAATAATCACTTGTTCAATAGTGATTTCTCTTCAGGTCTTTCATTCTGGTCTCAGTATGGGAATGTTAATGCCATGGTACTTCCCATCAATTCAGGGTGTATTTCTACCTGCCTTGCTATGCCGGCAACCAACAACAGCAATTCAGGAGTAATTCAATCGGTAGTAATGCATAAAGATACCTGTTATGATTTATGCTACTGCATTGAATCGCCCAATGGCAATGGAAATTCAAAAGTTACTATTGCAGCTATTACTGCTTCGGTAACCCAGGCCCAATTGCTTTCGGGAGCATTTACAGCTTCTCAGGCTCAGATTTTGGATTCCTATGTTATTACAACACAATTCCCGGCTTACTACCGCTGTCCTGGTACTGTTAAAGCAACAGGAAATTTTACAGCATTTGTTATTATTAACGAAACATTTGGACTTTATGGTTCCGATATCCGTATTGACAATATATGCCTTCAAACACGGCTGCCTTGCCCATCCAATCCTTGCGATAGTACCCAGGCAGGATTTACCCACACAACTGCTCCCGGGCTTGTCGCTCAATTTACCGATCTTTCCACCAGCAGCGTAAATTACCCTATTACTTCATGGTCGTGGAATTTCGGCGACCCGGCCTCAGGAATTAACAATACTTCAAATCTGCAGAATCCCAGTCATACATACCCTTTGCCGGGATGGTACCTGGCATGCCTTTACATAACAGCCGGACAGCCTTCGACCGGTTACTGTTATGATACTTTATGCATGGATATCTATATTCCGCCGGTTACCCCGTGCGACAGTCTACTGGCAGCTTTTTCATATTCAGCTACCGGATCAACACTTCAATTTACTGATTTATCCACATCTCCTTCCAGTATGCCGATATGGGGATGGTCGTGGGACTTTGGCGATCCGGCTTCGGGAGCTAACAATACCTCAACACTACAAAATCCTGTACATACATTTACAAGTCCGGGCTGGCACCTGGTTTGCCTGTATATCTCTGCCGGAGTTTTAGGTACAGTTCCGTGTTACGACACTATTTGTATGGATGTTTTTGTGCCGCAGGCGAGCCCATGTGATAGCGTAACTGCTAATTTTGCTTATACAACCACGGGGTTGACAGGCAATTTTACGGATCAGTCGATAGTTCCATCTGGCGCAGCAATTTCATCCTGGACATGGAATTTCGGAGATCCGGGATCCGGGGCAAATAATACATCCAATTTACAGAATCCATCACATGTGTTTCCTTCAGCAGGATGGTACTTTGTTTGTTTGTATATTTCAGTGGTTACTCCCGATGGGCTAACCTGCCAGGATACAATCTGTAAAGATTTACTGATACAGGGCACTTCGAATCCCTGCGACAGCGTAGTAGCTTATTACACATTTACTTCAAACGGGCTCACAGGGAACTTTACTGATCAATCACTGTTGCCATCAGGAGCTTCAATTTCATCATGGTCGTGGGATTTTGGAGATCCGGCATCCGGTATCAATAATACTTCAACCTTACAGAACCCAACTCATATATATACCGCACCGGGAGTTTATATTGCGTGTTTATATATTTCGGTGGTAACAAGCGATGGGTTAATCTGCCAGGATACTATTTGTAAAGATGTGATAGTACAGCAGGCTAGTGCTGATCCATGCGACAGCTTGCAGGCGTGGTTCTCAGCAACAGGCAACCTGGTTGTTTCATTCAACGATCTGTCAACGCTTGGATCCGGGATGGTTTATTCAGGCTGGAGTTGGAATTTCGGCGATCCGGCATCGGGAGCAAATAATGTAAGTTCGTTACAAAATCCGGTACACAATTTTTCAGCACCAGGCATTTACCTTGTCTGCCTGATTGTGGACACATACTTACCAGGTACAAACTTGAAATGTTCGGATACCATTTGCCGCGATGTGCTTGCTTCGCAGGTTTTAACAGGACAAAATATTCAAACTAAAACTCAGCTAAACATCTATCCAAATCCAGGCGACGGTAACTTTACAATTGCAGGTAACGGTGCATCTATATTTCGTGTTTTGGTTTTTGATGCTACAGGTAAGTTAGTGCTTGATCAGCTTTATGACAATAAAACCGTAAGTCTTCCTGAGAATTGCAAATCCGGGGTATATCTTGTCCGGATTGAAACTTCTGCCGGAATAGAAACAAGGAGGATATCTGTTAACAGGAAATAATCTATCATTTTAGCTGGTTTCCTTTTCCGACAAAACCGCCTTAATGCTTATGAACCGGCATTTTGGCGGTTTTGTTCTTAACACGCTTCAGCAATAAGATGCTATACAGCCGATAGATCATTGTAGTAAAAAGACAGTTAATAACATGGCTCTTTCATTCTAATGGAGTAAAAATCAGCTAAATCAGAACTCAATATTTTCGAATTCCCCTATAGCAATCAGAATTTAACTCCACACAACAAAAATATTATCCTGCCAATTTGCACCTGCACATTCCGGAAATAATTATTATTTTCGCACCTGTAGATTCCGATCCGGATCAGGTATTAATATTTATTTAAAAGAATAGGATCGCTTAAATATCTTAGGTTATGATATATTTCTAACAACTTCCCGAAGTATAAAAAAAAGCAAAATGATCCAGGAAATCCCCAATCCACAGTTACAGCTAGCTTTTGACTTTGTTCAGCAGACTAATAAAAACCTGTTTGTTACCGGTAAAGCCGGAACCGGGAAAACTACTTTTTTGCGCAATCTGAAGCTGATTTCGCCCAAGCGCATGATTGTGCTTGCGCCAACAGGAGTAGCTGCCATTAATGCAGGCGGAGTAACTATTCACTCGTTTTTCCAGATGCATTTCGGCCCGCATATTCCGGGTCAGGCACAGCAGCAGGACCAAAACCGCGGCAATGAACAGAACAAGACTTTCGACCGGTCGCAACGTTTCAGCAAAGAGAAAATAAACATTATTAAAAGCCTCGATCTGCTGGTGATTGACGAAATAAGTATGGTTCGCGCCGACTTGCTCGATTCCATTGATGAAGTTTTACGTAGGTTCAGGGACAGGGGCAAACCTTTTGGCGGCGTTCAACTGCTTATGATCGGCGATTTGCAGCAACTTGCGCCGGTTGCCAAGGACGATGAGTGGGAATTGCTGCGACCGTATTATGATACCATTTTCTTTTTCGGAAGCCGCGCTTTGCAGAAAACCGATTTTACTACCATTGAACTGCGGCATATTTACCGTCAGAGCGACCAGGTTTTTATCAACCTGCTGAATAAAGTCCGCGATAATATTATCGACAAACAAGCCCTCGACGACCTGAACCAGCGCTTTATACCAAATTTTAATCCCGGTAACGATGAAGGATACATTTCGCTTACTACGCATAATTATCAGTCGCAGGCTATTAACGAAAATAAGCTGAAACAGCTGAAAGGCGTCCCCTATAATTTTACTGCTGAAGTAAAAGGCGAATTTCCCGAATACAGCTATCCCACTGATTACGAACTTGTACTGAAAGTTGGTGCCCAGGTAATGTTTGTAAAAAACGATATTTCGCGCGAAAAGCTGTTTTACAACGGTAAAATCGGGAAAATCACCCAGATTGATAACGAAACTATTTTCGTAAAATGCGAAGGGGATTATGATGTAATTCCTGTAACCCAGGCTGAATGGACGAACAACAAATACACTATAAACGAAGAAACCAAGGAAATTACCGAAACACCCGTTGGCAGTTTCATCCAATATCCGTTGAAATTAGCCTGGGCCATCACTATACACAAAAGTCAGGGGCTTACATTTGAACGTGCTATAATTGATGCCAATGCAGCCTTTGCTCATGGTCAGGTTTATGTTGCACTCAGCCGCTGCAAAACTATGGAAGGGATGGTGCTGAGTTCACGCATTTCGCAAGATTGTATTAAGAGCGATGTAAGTGTAAAAGGCTTTTCAGCCAATGCCGAAATGAACCAACCTGGTGAAAGGGAGCTTATTGCATCGCGTATTGCCTACCAGCAAACCTTGCTCTTGGAATTACTCGATTTCTCGGTTATTCAGCGTAGGCTTCATTACATCCAGAAACAGATAAAGGAAAATTCGAATGTTTTACTTCCTGCTTTTGCAGAAGTGTTTAATACCATGAGTGATAAACTCTCTTCGGAACTGATTGGAATCGTGACTAAATTCAATCCTCAGATTGGCCAGTTGCTCATTGAGCAGCCAATGATTGAAAGCAACGATGCCCTTCAGGAAAGGATAAAAAAAGCGTGTACCTATTTTGCTGAAAAGACAGAAGAACACATTTGCCAGGTTTTGCAAAATACAGATATTGAAACCGATAACAAAGAAATCAAAAAGACGCTCAGGGAAGGCATAGAGAATCTTTACATGGAAGCGTTTATCAAAACAGCAAGTTTTAAGGCATGTACATCCGGATTTTCGGTAAAAACCTACCTCGATGCCAAAGCAAAAGCATCAATCGAAAAAATACAGTTGAAAAAGGAGGTTAAAGTTCCTGTTTATAATCCGGCATCAGGATCAGCCAATGTATCGTTATTACAGGAAATTAAAGCCTGGCGTAATGCCAAAGCAGATGAGGAAGATTTACCTCTTTATATGGTGCTGCCACAGAAAACCTTGTACGAACTGGTTGAAAAAATGCCGGTAACTCTCAGGCAACTGAAGGATATCAACGGTTTCGGCAAGAAAAAAGTTTTAAAATATGGTGATGAACTAATTGCATTGATATGCTCACACCGGCAGATTGAAGTACCTGAGATATCAGCCGACGAATTTCCTTTAAATGAGCGTGTACGAAAACCAAAACCTGAAAAAGGCCAAACGCAGAAGCTTAGCCTGGAAATGTTCAGGCAAGGGAAAACGATTGAAGAGATTGCGACAGAGAGGACGTATGCTGTAACTACCATCGAAGGACATTTGTCAACTTTCATTGAGAATGGGGAGATTGATATTCTTGAATTACTCAGTCCTGAAAAACTGGAATATATCTCTGAATTTTATAGTAAAGCCGGCAGTGTTTCCCTTTCTGAAGCAATTAATGCACTTGGCAATAAAGCTACTTATGGCGAATTACGAATGGTCAGGAGT
>CAZBZA010000236.1:3461-5401 GCA_964495865.1 uncultured Lentimicrobiaceae bacterium | reverse complement strand
CCAGGTGCAGGAGAAACCGGTAATGTTACATTTACATTAACAGCCATCGGTAATACGCCATGCGGCAATGCTACCAGCACAGTGGTGCTAACTGTAAATCCACCGGCAACAGCCAGTGCGGGTTCGGCTGCAACTATTTGCGAAGGCAGTACATTTGCACTTTCGGAAGCTGTAGCTACCAATCATGCTTCGCTGTTATGGACTCGTATAGGAACAGGCACATTCGATAATCCAACAAGTCAAAACCCTGTTTATACGCCTTCTGCTGCTGATATTGCAACAGGAACTGTTACCTTAACACTCACTGCTTCAGGGCTTGCAGCCTGTTCGAATGCAACAAGTTCTTTGGTATTAACTATTTCGAAGCAGGCAGTAATTGAAGCGGGTCCACCTGATGTTGTTTGTCAAACTTCGAATTTTACAGTTAACGGCGCTACTGCACAGTATTACAATACATTAACATGGACTCACAACGGATTGGGGAATCTATCAGCCATTAATTCCCTTCAACCTGTTTATTCACCCGATCCCACCGAAACAGGGCCGGTTACATTAACATTAACTGCCAGTCCATTGTCGCAATGCCTCGAAGTAACTGATAGCTTTATCCTTACCGTAAACCCCAGGGCAACTGCTGCTGTCGGATTGGATGAAACCATCTGCGAAACAGGAACATTAACGCTTTCGTCAGCAACAGCAACAGGTTTTTTAAGTACTTTGTGGACAACGTCCGGAGATGGAATATTTGCTGATAATGCAGCAATCATCACAACATACACACCCGGAACTGCTGATATTGCAGCCGGATTTGCTGATCTGAGGCTAACATCAAATGCGTATGCAAGCTGTGCAGATGCTTATGACGAATTAAAACTTACGGTTAACAAACAAGCTATTTCCGAAGCAGGTCCCGCTGAAATTGTTTGCCAGGATAATTCAATACAGCTAAAATTTGCCACACCTTCGCATTATTCATCTTTGTTGTGGGAACATAATGGTATGGGTAATTTAACAGGTGAAAATAATCTTATTCCGGTTTACACGCCCGATCCTTCTGAATCGGGAATTGTTACATTTACACTCACAGCCTTTGGTATAGCACCATGCGTGGATGCAACAGATCAATTATTACTTACTGTAAATGAATCCGTTTCGGTGTTTGCAGGCGCTCCGCCGACCATTTGTGAAGGAAGCACGTATACCTTTTCAGGTGCAACGGTTTCAGGAAATAACGGATTACTTTGGTCAACCACGGGTGATGGAACTTTCGATGATGCAACAATTATTGGTACAACGTACACACCTGGTCTCAATGATATTTTAAATGAAGCAGTTCCCATTACGTTAACAGCATATGGAAATCCTACCTGCAGCGACAAGACTTCAAATTTAACTCTTCGGATAACCCGGCAGGTAACTGTTGAAGCCGGCGATAACGCAACTATTTGCCAGACAGAAACTTTTACACCCAACACAGCTGTATCGCAGCATTATGATGATTTATTATGGACACATAATGGAGCGGGTACTATAACTGGTGCTAATACTCTAACTCCGGTGTATACCCCGGGAGCAGGTGAAACAGGCACAATTACACTTACGTTGAATGCCATTGCGCTTTCCCCTTGTACAGATGTTACCGATCAGATGCAACTCACTATCAATGAGCAGGCACAGGCATTTGCCGGTCCAACTGCAACCATATGTGAAGGCAGTACTTTTGCATTATCGGCTTCAACCGCTTCAGCATTCGATCATTTGCTGTGGTCAACCTCAGGAGATGGAACTTTCAGTAATAATGCGGATTTGAACCCGGTTTATACACCTTCAAACAACGATATTTTAGCCGGATCGGTAACGCTGACATTGACAGCCTATGCTTTAGTTTCCTGCGCAGATGTTCCTTCAACCATGACTTTAAATATAACCCGGCAGGTAAC
>CAZBZA010000236.1:0-3361 GCA_964495865.1 uncultured Lentimicrobiaceae bacterium | reverse complement strand
TTTCCTGCGCAGATGTTCCTTCAACCATGACTTTAAATATAACCCGGCAGGTAACCGTTGAAGCCGGTGATAACGCAACTATTTGTCAGACAGAAACTTTTACACCCAACACAGCTGTATCGCAGCATTATGATGATTTATTATGGACACATAATGGAGCGGGTACTATAACTGGTGCTAATACTCTAACTCCGGTGTATACCCCGGGAGCAGGTGAAACAGGCACAATTACACTTACGTTGAATGCCATTGCGCTTTCCCCTTGTACAGATGTTACCGATCAGATGCAACTCACTATCAATGAGCAGGCACAGGCATTTGCCGGTCCAACTGCAACCATATGTGAAGGCAGTACTTTTGCATTATCGGCTTCAACCGCTTCAGCATTCGATCATTTGCTGTGGTCAACCTCAGGAGATGGAACTTTCAGTAATAATGCGGATTTGAACCCGGTTTATACACCTTCAAACAACGATATTTTAGCCGGATCGGTAACGCTGACATTGACAGCCTATGCTTTAGTTTCCTGCGCAGATGTTCCTTCAACCATGACTTTAAATATAACCCGGCAGGTAACTGCAGTAGCCGGAGTAAACGGACAGGTGTGTCAGAATTCAACATTTACAGTAAGTACAGCAATAGTTCAGTTTGAATCTACTATGTTATGGACACATAACGGAGCAGGACTGTTGAGCAATGCAAATACAATATCCCCGACATATGCGCCGGGAGCCGGAGAAACGGGAACAATAACACTCACGTTAACAGCCTATGCCAATGCACCTTGTGGTGATGCATCCGATCAGATAAGCCTCACCATCAGCGAAGCTGCAGGAGCTTATGCCGGCGCTGATGAAACCATCTGCGAAGGCTCAACATATACACTTTCAGAAGCCATTGCATCCGGATATACAGCACTTTCATGGACACGGACCGGAAGTGGGAATTTCAGCAATTCCACCGTTCTGAATCCTGTTTATACTCCAAGTGCTGCCGATATTGCAGCCGGAAGTGTGATTTTAACCGTAACATCCATTGCAACACCTCCTTGTTTGAACTCTTCGTCGAGCATGACATTGTATATCACACGACAGGTTACTGTTGAAGCCGGCGCTAACGGACAGATATGCCAGAATGCTCCTTATACTGTTTCAGGTTCCGCTGCACAGCATTTTAATACCATTAACTGGACGCATAACGGACTAGGATTACTTAACAATATCAATACATTAACTCCAACATATATTCCTGATGCTAACGAAAGCGGCACAATCACCCTTACACTGCACGGACTTGCAAATTCGCCATGCGCGGATGTAAATGATGCCATGCAGCTTACCATACACCCGCTGCCAGTTGCTGATGCAGGCCCTGATGTGGCTTCGTGCCAGGGATTTAACTACCCTGTTACCGGGGCTTCAGGAGTGCATTACTCTACAATTTCGTGGACCGAAAACGGTACAGGAACACTGCTGAATCCAACAACGATTTCACCAACCTATGTTCCAGGACCGGGCGAAACAGGAAATATTACACTCACCATGACAATGATGGGAACCAATTCGTGTGCGGCTGAATCATCAACAGATTCAAGAATAATTTCGATAAACCCTCTCCCTGTTGTAAGCGCAGGAGCCGACGCAACTATTTGTGCTTCAGACGCATTGACATTAAATGCAGTACAACAGTTTTGTTCGTCAGTTTTATGGACAACCTCCGGCGATGGCATTTTTGCTGATGCAACACAAACTGGCACAACTTATACGGCAGGACCAGCAGATATTGCCGCCGGATCGGTGGTGATTACCTTTACCGGTAACGGAACTGGAACCTGCTCTGCTTTAAATGATGTGGATCAGCTTACTTTAACTATTGATCCTATGCCTGCTATAAATGCCGGACCGGATGAATCGCATTGTGTACAAGCTCCGATTCAACTAACAGGAACATCTGCAATTAATTATACTTCTTTTATCTGGAATACTTCCGGTGACGGGCAATTTGACAACCCATCCAATCTTGCGCCTACCTATCTGCCTGGTAACGTTGATTTTAATAACGGTGCTGTAACATTAACTCTGTGGGCGCAAGGACGACTTGCCTGTGCTTCGAAAACCGTTACAGATACCCGTATATTTAATGTTGCACCCTATCCTGTAATAAACGCAGGTACCGATGATTATATTTGTAGCGATGTTACTCAATTTCAATTAAATGGGATTGGAAACAATTACAATGGAGCAAATATTCAATGGACCTTTACAGGAGGAGACGGAACTTTTAGCAATCCGAATGTGATGAACCCGATTTACTTTGCTGGTCCAATTGACCTTAGCACACCAAACCGGTCGGTATTTTTTACTCTTACATTGCAAGGAAACGGAAGTTGCAGCGGAGTATTTATTGATGATGAAATAGAGTTAAAAATTGATCCTACTCCCATTAGTAATGCAGGACCAGATGATGCTACCTGCGGACAGCGCCCATATCAACTTGCGGCAACAGGACAATTTCAATCGGATATGAACTGGACTACATCAGGAGATGGAGTTTTCAGCAATACAAATACTTTTACACCAACCTATACTCCCGGACCAAATGATGTTGGAAATACAGTTGTACTTTCACTAGAGTTGCAAGGGTGTAAAAATCAGGTCGGGGGTGATTTTATGTGGCTGACGGTGCATCCTGATCCGAGTGTTACAATTTCGGGTTCAAAGCTCATTTGCGAAGGAACATCAACACCAATTACCATTGATCTTGCAGGCACACCTCCGTGGAGTGTAACCTATACCAATGGCACAGGAGGCCCGGTTACAGTGAATAACATCAATGCTTCGCCCTATATTTTCAATGTATCGCCCCCGGTTACAGCAAATTGGTGGATTTTGGCTGCTAATGATGCGTATTGCAATGTTCCTGCCGATTCAGTTTTCGGTTTGGCATCCATAAGTGTAAATGCACTTCCTGATCCGTTCTGGATTACCGGTTCGAATGGCGGCAACTATTGCGAAGGCGATACCGGCGTTTTGATAGGTCTGAATAATTCGGAACTGGGAATGTTCTATGAGTTATTACAGAACGGACTTGCTACCGGTCTGATCAAATCAGGAACCGGATCGGCCTTAGTATTTGGTATTTTCAGCACACCCGGGCAATATTCAATAAGGGGTACTAATCCGCTTGGTAATTGTATTGCGATGATGAATGGGGTTATCAATGTAGTGATGAACCCAACACCGGTCACCGATTTTACTACTAATATCCCATGTTCGACCGATACCACCTATTTCACCCTTACCGGGAATTACCTTCCCCGAACCAGTTCCTGGCACTGGACTTTTGGCGACGGCACCTTTGC
>CAZBZA010000235.1:0-5426 GCA_964495865.1 uncultured Lentimicrobiaceae bacterium | reverse complement strand
AATTTGACAAATATAGGACAAAATACCATTATCCTCGGAAAATCTGCTTGTAGAATCTACCTGCTTCTGCATATATTTTTGCATCTGTAATAAAATCTGAAAAAGGGTCACAAACCTTATGGGACTTTTTAACAAGAAATATTTCAGATTTACATGTCCGACTCCATCCGATGCTTTATCTGGAAGCCTAACCGAAAACTCAGAAGTTCATTGAAGTTAAAAGAAATACACTTTTAATTACAAAGTTTACAATGTACACTAAGTCCTTTTAAAATCTAACACTAATTTTTTACAAAGAAATGCAATTTATTTCAAATCTAAACTACTGTTTCATATGCTGTTTTTCAGCTTGTTACAAACTTGTAATTTGAAATAATAATACCTTGAATAAAAATAAATACGGTTGCTGTTAGAATTTTGGAACCTATTGTTATTATCTTCGTGTATAATTTACACCAACACATTGTTTAAAATACTTAAAAAACAAAAACCAGAATTCAGTACTTATAACCGAAAAAATTGTGAGGCCCGGCAAACCTCAACTCACACCAACTTTCAATCACTATCCAAAACAATCCTACCCATACTAATAAAAAACGATCAAACGATATCAACCCAAAACAGAGATAAAAATAAGTAAGTAATCATATGTTTAACAAATCAAAATCCCTCAATTAACCTTTTATTAACCCAAACAACCAATCTCAATTTATGAAAAAAAATCTCTACAATTACCTGCACTGCGGCTTAAAAGTCAAGGTGCTGATGCTTACCGGCATTTTGTGGCTGAGTGCATTCTCATTTGCTTTTGCGCAGCAAACAAAAACCGTACAAGGTGTTGTTTATGACGAAAGCAATGCCACACTGCCCGGAGCAACTATTATGGTAAAAGGAACAACTGAAGGTACCCTTACGGACCTGGATGGAAAATTCACCATGCAGGTGCCTTCATCAGCTACAACACTTGTTGTATCTTTTATCGGTATGGTATCGCAGGAAATTGCCATTACAGGCGAACCTATTAAAGTAACCCTCGTAACTGAAGCTACTACTCTCGACCAGATAGTTGTTGTAGGTTATGGAGTTAAAAAGAAAAGTCTTGTAACCGGCTCCATTTCATCGGTTAAAGCTAAAGATTTAAAAACTACTTCAACCTCAAGGGCCGACCAGGCGATACAGGGAAAAGTATCAGGTGTTATGGTACTGCCAACATCAGGTTCACCAGGTGCAGGTTCAAAAATCAGGGTTAGGGGAGTAAATTCGAATTCAAATTCTAACCCATTGTATATTGTTGACGGAATGAAAACCGGTGATATAAATAATATCGATCCGGGCGATATTGAATCAATGGAAGTATTGAAAGATGCTGCTTCATCAGCAATTTATGGAACTGAAGGCGCTAACGGTGTTATTTTAATAACCACTAAATCAGGTCAATCAGGCAAGAGCATCGTTAATTATGATTTCCAGTATGGCATGCAAAGTGTTCGTACCGACATGAAATTGATGGATGCTGTGCAGTATAAACAATGGATGACCGAATCAGGACAGGCTACCCAGGATCGTTTTGGAGCAAATACCGATTGGTTAGGCGAAACGTTCCAAAGTGCACCCATGCAAAAACATCATTTGTCATTTTCAGGTGGAAATGATAAAACTGTTTATATGGTTTCAGGTTCTTATCTTACGCAGGATGGTATAGTTGGTGGCGATAAAGCTAATTATAACAGGTACACTACCAGAATGAATATAAAAAGTGATGTAAAAAAATGGCTTGAAGTTGGCGGTAACATCAGCTATAGCCATTCGAATCAGGAAAACGTTGGTCAGGATGACGAATACAGAAGTTTGGTAAACAGCGCTTTATTGATTGACCCGTTTACCCCAATTACTTACTCAGGCACACCTGAACATGTACAAACTTTGTTAGATGCAGGTAATGTTATTTTAAAAGATGAAAATGGCAACTATTTCGGATTAACTGAAAATGTATCCGGCGAAATGGCCAACCCTCTTGCAGTTCTTACTACTTACCATAACTCCACTGAGCAGGATAAAATGCTTGGAACCGGCTATCTTACCATTAAGCCAGTTACCGGTTTATCTTTTACTTCACGGATTGGTTTGGATTTAACTTATCAGAATCAACATATGTGGAGTCCGCTTTATTATTTCTCAACCGAAAACCAGAATGGTACAACCAACGTTACCGATAACCTTAATAAATACAATACCTGGTTATGGGAAAATTTCGCTACGTATTCAAAAGATTTCGGCGATCATTCACTAACCCTTCTGGCGGGTTATTCAGCTCAGCAGTATAAAGGCCCGGCATACACACTGTATTCAGCGCCAATGGTAGCTGAAGGTGATCCATACGCAAACCAGGGATCAACCACTTCCGACCTTTACGACAGAACCGGTGGAGTTCCTACAGAAAATACTATGGCATCCATGTTCGGACGTCTTTCCTATAGCTTTAAAGGTAAATATTTATTGGAAGGATCAGTCCGCAGGGACGGAGCAAGTGTTTTCCCAACCGATGCGAAATATGCTGTATTTCCTGCTGTATCAGCCGGATGGGTTGTGAGCAACGAAGATTTCTTCAACAAAGGTGTTGTTACTTATGTAAAAATGAGAGCAAGCTGGGGATCGAACGGAAGCAAATCGAACCTTCCGGGCAACGAGGATAAGGAATTATGGACACTTGCAGGTATCAAATACCCTGATGCAACCGGCACTTACCAAACAGGCGCACAAATAGCTAAATTGGTAAACAAGGATTTGAAGTGGGAAAGAACCGAAATGGCAGATATAGGTATTGATATTAGGTTACTGAATAACAAAGTAGCTTTCACAGCTGACTGGTATAGCAAAAACACAGAAAATCTGATTGCACCGGGTACATTCCCAATGTCAACCGGTGGTGGTATGCCATCAGTTAATGCCGGAACCGTTAGCAATAAAGGTTTAGAGTTTGAACTAAGCTATATAAATCAGGATAATGCATTCACATACGGAGCAAGTGTTAACCTTTCGACAATGAAAAATGAAGTATCCGCTTTGGATGTTGACGCACCTGTTCGTGGCGCTAACGTAAGGGGTTATGATTTGACCTGGTTCGAAGAAGGAGCACCAATCTGGTATTTTAAAGGATACAAAACTGATGGAGTATTCGACAACAAGGCTGAAGCTGATGCATACAATGCAATATACGGAACAAAGTTCGAGGCTGGTGATCCAATCGTAGTTGACGTAAATGAGGACAGCAAAATATCACCTTCCGACCAAACACAAATTGGCAGTCCTCATCCTACTTTAGTTTATGGTGGAAGCATCTTTATGGGATACAAAGGGTTCGATTTTAACCTCGCATTCCAGGGTGTTTCGGGCAATGATATTTTCATGGCATGGTACCGCACCGACAGGGCTTTATCAAACAAACCTGCCTATATGTTCGAAGAAAGGTGGACACCTGAAAACCCTGGTGCAGATTTACCAAGAGCTGATAACAGCAGCGATTATGTTTACCGCAGCGACCTGATGGTTTCAAGTGGAGCATACATGAGGATCAAACAAATACAACTTGGATATACCCTCGCAAACTCACTTACATCCAAATTTGGTGTCGGATCACTCAGGGCATATATTTCCCTCGACGACTATTTTACCTTCACCAAGTACAAAGGTTTAGATCCTGAAGCTGGTAGTAACAATAACCAGAGCCAGGGAGTTGACAGAGGTCTGTATCCGATTGCTGCTAAGTTCTTATTTGGTCTTTCAGCTAGTTTCTAATCAAAAAAAAACGAAAAAACATGAAAAAAATAATATATAGCCTGAGTTTACTTATTGTACTTGCTTTTGCAGGTTGCAGCAAAGATTTCCTGGAAGTAGAGCCGGTTGGGTCACTCTCCAGCGACAATTTCCTGAAAAACGATCTTGAAGTGAAAATGGCCACCATGGGTGTTTATAACAAAATTCAGGAAAACTATTCCTCCGGATCATGGGCAAGTGTCTATTTTATCAAAAACCTTCCTGCTGACGACACAAAATGTGCAGGACCTAATGCTGGAGATACTCCTGAATATCAATATCTTGACGATTTCAACATTACTTCCGATAACTCAAGGTTTGCAACAATATGGACAAGGTTTTACAGCACAATCAATTCGTGCAATACCATCATTAACAACGTTGGTGCTAATCCGGAAGCTACCGCCGGTATGAAAGTTATGGTTGGAGAAGCTAAAGCTTTAAGAGCGTTTACTTATCTCGACCTGGTAACCATGTTTGGTGGCGTTCCTTTAATGACTGTTAATCCTACCCAGGAATCAGAATTCAGCAAACCACGTGCAACTCCTGCTGAAGTTTATGCACAGATTGAAACTGACCTTAAAGACGCCATTGCAATATTACCGGTGAAGAGCGCATACGCTCCTATCGACAGGTTCCGTTTTTCAAAAGGTACTGCCGAAGCTCTGCTAGGCAAAGCATACCTCTATCAGCAAAAATATGCTGATGCTGCCACTGTATTAGCTTCGTGTATTGCCAGTAACGAGTATGGCCTCGAAGCTGATTATGCCTCCATCTGGGAAACATCAAATGAATTCGGAATTGAATCAATTTTCGAAATTTCCTATACTTCGCAGGAAAACTACGGCTGGGGCAACTTCCCTTGGGGTGGTGGTAACGAAAGCAATATCGAAATGCAGCTCGAAGGCCCGCGTGCCGATGGCGATGGTTCGTTTGACTTCTCAAACTTAGATCCTGAGAAACTGGATATCGTTGGCGGATGGGGTTTCAACCTTCCTTCGAAAGAAATCGGTGATCTTCTTTATTCAAATCCTGCCGATAAACGAATTAAAGGATCAGTAGTTAACGAAGCTGACTATTTTGCAGCAGGAGGAGCTTATCAGATAACCGATGGAATAGTTGAAGATCCTTACGATTATGAAGGTTACCTGAGATTAAAATATGCTAACAGAGCTAAGAATACTACAGATCCTGCTACAGGTCAGCCTGAATTAAACTACGGTTCGAACTACAGAATTATCCGTTACGCCGATGTACTTTTAATGGCAGCTGAAGCTTACAACAAAAGCAGTAACGATGGTGCCGCACAGGTAGAACTGAAAAAAATAACTGACAGGGCCGGTATTGCAGCACATACCGAAACAGGTTCAGCATTATTTGATCAGATTGTGATTGAAAGAGCAAAGGAACTGTGTTTCGAAGGTTCACGCTACTGGGATTTAGTTCGTTGGGGCATTGCCAGTCAGCAAATGAGCGACATTGGATTTACTTCCAACAAACATGAGTTGTTCCCAATTCCTCTGAACGAGATTTTGTCGAACACTATGATGGAAGAATCCGATCAGAACCCCGGATACTAATACCGGACAGTTGAAAGTTTAAAAGAAGGCTGG
>CAZBZA010000234.1:3364-5435 GCA_964495865.1 uncultured Lentimicrobiaceae bacterium | reverse complement strand
TTAAAAAGGAATTATTTTTCATATTAATATGAAAATAAAAGCCCAGATTAAAGTAATTTTTGCCTTTGGAATTACTAATATCGTTTAAATATGAGCGATTGAGGCCACCAACCATTCCAAACTCAATTTTGGGCGTATTTAATTTTTCTCCGAATAAAAGAGAAATCAGCACCTGTGCCTCACTAGTTAGAGAAAGGAGTAGGAAGAGTGAGAGAAAACTTATTTTTATCATATTTTTCATCTGTTATTAATTTGATTTTTAAAGGTCAGATGGAATACGCCATAATATCATTTTCGGTTGGTGAGAAAACTTGCTCATGGCTATTTCATGAAATGAATGTCAGGTAAAACTTATTTATTAATATTATTCTCTTAATCCAATCCATCTTACCCATTCAATCAAACAACTTTTCTTCATAAAGAATCCAGTTGAGATTGAAGAAGTGTTTATGCGCTGTTACAATGAAACGTATTTAGATGGATAAAACCGGTAAGCCTGCCAACATGCTGGTTTTTGGGGAAGCATTATTCATAAATGATTTGGTAAAATCTAATAAAATGCTTTTCCCGCGCCACTAAAAAAGACAAATTTAAATAGTAAATTGACAAATAATTTAATTGCTGGGTTCGAATTATTTAAATTACCTATTTGTAGGTATTTTATAACGGCATATAAAGATTTGCATTTATAGTTGAAGGCTTAAAACACAAATTGAAATACCTTTGAATACAGAGGTGTGAGTTTTTTTTAATGAAATTAACTATGGTCTTGGAACGTATGGAATGCAAAAACTGCAATACAATCTTTAAGGGTAATTATTGCAATAATTGCGGGCAGAAAGCCGGTGAAAAGCGATTTATGCTTAGTAATTTACCCGGAGAGTTTTTGCATGGCTTTTATCATGTACATAGTGGTCTGTTATTCACTATAAGGGAGCTTTTTGTGCGACCAGGAGAAACACTCCGCGGATACATTTCCGGCAAACGGGTAAAGTACTTTAATCCTTTTACTTATCTCTTACTGATTAGCCTGGTTGGAGGATTTCTTTATAAATGGTCGGGGATGCATGATCAAATGAATGAAAATATACTGGCATCCGGTGATACAATAAGATTTACCGGTAAGTATTTTAGTTACCGGATGTTGCTTACAATTCCTGCCTATGCAATAATGTGTAGTATTATATACAGGCCCATTAAATACAACCTTGCCGAACACCTTATCGTAAATACTTTTCTGATTAGCCAGAGCATCGTTGTGATGGCAGTATGGTTGTTGATTGTAATCCTGGTAAAGCCTGGTAGTATGGTTTTTGAAATCCTGTACATTAGCGCGTTCAGTTCGTTAATACTTTACCAGGTGGTAGTGTTTTTTCGTCTTTTTAATAACGGGAAAACTTTTTTACGCTGGATTAAAGCGGCAGCAACCGTACTTGTTGGATTTGGTTTAAGTTTTGTTCTGATGAATTTTCTGGTGAAAATCGTACATTTATAGTTGCTTGTGCTGCCTGATCTGAAACAGTAAACCAGTCATTTTCAGTAGAATTTTAAAACGGATTTTAAAATGAAGGACGAACAAACAATTATAAAAGAAGCTGAAAATGATGTCGATCCCCGGGTTGACCTTGCCGTGGAACGCACCATGCTTGCAATGGAGCGTACCCAACTGGCCTGGGTTCGTACCGTAATAACGCTGATCACAGCGGGAATAGCCATTGACAAAGTGCACCTGGCACGAATTATTGCCGGGATTGCATGGCAGAAAGATGCCCATTTTGCAGGGTTATTACTGACATCCACAGGAACAGCGCTGATGGCATTTGTGACTTTTCTATTCATACTGCGCATGAAAGAGCTAAAGTCGATGCGCACAAGCAGACATAATCTTCCTCAGCCCGGAACTCTTATCTCCATTTTTATAATTGTGGTAGGTGCCCTGGCGATTTTTTCCCTGGCTTATTCAGGGTAAAAGATCCAAATCCCAAGATCCAAATCCCAAGAACCAAATCCCAAGAACCAAGAACCAAATCCCAAGAACCAAGACCCAAATCCCAAGAACCAAGTCCCAAGT
>CAZBZA010000234.1:0-3264 GCA_964495865.1 uncultured Lentimicrobiaceae bacterium | reverse complement strand
GAATCAAAACTTCTTGGTACGGGAAAGAATATGATAATACCTTTGTTGAGTTATACCAGGACGCTGAAAAAGCCGGGAAACCTGGTGTCGGTAGTTTTACAGCAAACAAATTCGTTTAGCGGTGACGAAACAAGAGAAAACGTCAGTTTTACAAAATTACAGGGAGTATATATTAAAGTGTGGTCGAAGAAAATGTGGACTGTAGTTGCGCCTGTTTTGTATGTTGACTATGTGCATGGCGGCACATCGATGAACCTTGAAGGCCGAATGGTTTATGCAACCGCTCCCCGTTCCAACTTCTGGGTGCAGGCAGGGGCCGGATTATATGGTGATTTTATATTGCGTTATCAATGGGCTGCGCAAGTAGGGTACAGGTACTTTCTGTTCCGTAATTTGAATTGGAAAAGGGATTAAAAAGACCCAAGTCCCAAATTCCAAATCCCAAGACCCAAGTCCCAAATTCCAAGATATGTGTACGAACCCTTTTTGAATTTTGATCCTGGCTTTTGGAATTTGAAATGTTCAAAACTCATATATAAGGACCCAAATCCCGGACCTTTTGTACTGTAAAACCTCGCTTGGAATTTGGATTTTGGGATTTGGGACTTGGGTCTTTTAAGATGCAACAATCTTTCCCTTTCAAAGTAAAAAATCTGTTTGAAGGAAATTTATTGAATGAAGAAAGAAAGTGAAGTTCAGCAAAATATCAGCTTCAAAATAAATATTTTGTTTTTAATTCATTTTAAAAATGATGTTGTCAATCAAAAGAATCATTGTTAATTTTATGGCTCAACATTACAAACTCTGAATACCTTTAAGACAAGCAACAGAATACCTAATAATTAGAATGTAAGTTATGAAAAATAAATTCCTGTTTCTAAGCATACTTTTCAGTTTATGTCATTTCGGTGCTTTTACACAAAAGAGTAAAGTGAATGACGCCCTGCCTCCAAAATCAAAAAATGAAGCTGATGCAGCAATTTTATACCAGGAGCAAATTCTGGATTCGATGGTTAAAGCCCGTTTGCGGGTTGAACTTACAGAGTTCTCAGGCGACAGCCGTAAAATAAAAGAACTGGAAGCGAAACTCAGGAAAATAGAAGTAAAGGATTCGATTCGAAAGGTTGAATTAATGCAGAAAATAGATACGCTTAAATTAAGTGCCATCGGACATGCAATAGCACCTTTTGGCGACACGCTGTTTTTTGTTTACGCTAAAATGGTCTCGTATTCTCCTGAAGAACGCGCTATAAGCATTAACAATCGTATTCGCAAGGTTTACGAGGATCCTTTGTTTAACCCCGATTCGCTGAGTTTACTGGAAACTGAATTAGGAACTGAAATAGATTACAAAGATCACCTGATCGTTATGATGGTGACTAAAGTAGATGGATTAATAGCAAACAAAAGCGATAAACAGTTAGCCAGCGAGTACCTGAATTTAATCAGGACAGCGATTGTAAAAGAAAAGGAGTCGCACAGCTTTGTAAGCTGGCTTAAACGTATAGGTTTGGTGCTTTTAATTATTGCAGGATTGAGCCTTGTCATCATGCTAATAAACAAAGCTTTCAGGTGGATAAACAACAGGCTTACCCGCAGCCGGGAAAAATTCCTGAATGGACTCACTATAAACGAGATTAAGATTTTTACTCCTGAGCATTTCGAAAAGTTTGTATTGCGGCTTACAGGGCTATTAAGGTTGATAGTCATTATATTTACGGTATATCTTTCGTTGCCTTTAATTTTCAGTTTATTTCCGGAAACGAAAATGTGGACTACCACTTTGCTTCAATGGATTCTTGGTCCGGCCGGGAAAGCGTTTCACGGATTTATCGGTTTCCTGCCTGATATGTTTTCCATAGTAGTGATTGTTTTTATTTTCATTTATGTAATTAAAGGAATCAGATATTTTGTTGACCTGATTGGTAAAGGACAGATACAACTTAGTGGATTCCATGCCGATTGGGCCCATCCGACCTTCAGGATTTTAAAATTTCTGCTGTATGCTTTTATGCTGGTGCTTATTTTCCCATACCTGCCTGGCTCAGATTCACCGGCATTCCAGGGTGTATCAGTATTTATCGGAATATTATTCTCGTTGGGTTCGTCGAGTGCCATAGCTAATATGGTGGCAGGATTGGTTATAACGTATATGCGACCTTTTAAAATAGGTGACCGGGTGAAGATCGGTGACATTACAGGCGACGTGGTTGAAAAAACCACCCTGGTAACGCGTATCCGGACTACTAAAAATGAAGATGTTACAGTGCCTAATTCAACGGTTTTGCTCAGCAGCACAACTAATTATTCGACTAATACGCGGGCACCGGAGAGTGGTCTGATCATTCATTCAACGGTTACCATTGGCTACGATGTGCCCTGGAAAGATATGCACCAGGCGCTTATTAATGCAGCATTGCGTACTGATATGATTTTAAAGGAACCGGAGCCGTTTGTACTGCAAACCAGCCTCGACGATTTTTATGTTTCGTACCAAATTAACGGCTACACCCGCGAAGCCAACAAACAGTTGAGAATATATTCTCAACTTCACCAGAATATACAGGATTGCTGCAACGAAGCCGGTATTGAAATCATGTCGCCCCACTACCGTAACCATCGTGATGGGAGTACAACCACCATTCCTGAAAATTACCGGGACAAGGATTACAAGTCACCGGAGTTTAACCAAAAACAGTTTAGGGAGGATAAGATCAATCCTTAATGCGGTTTTGGTTTTGAAACTAACTTTTTTGATAATCTCAGAAGGCTCCCCAAAAAAACTTACATTTGATCTCTTTTAAACACAATCCTTTTTATTTAGTAATCATCCGGCTAATAGCCTTACAATCAATATTTGTGCTGCTGAACGCGCTAAAAGTGCTATTTCCTGAAGGCAACTATTAAAGTGTCAGGATGAAGGCATGGGTAACACTGAAAGCCAGATTGGTAAACATAGGACGAATCAGTGAACAGAAAACACAGAAAATAAAAAATCATGACAGATAAAACAAAAATAGAGAGCATAAACAGGGTTATTGAAGCGTATTTCGAAAAAAATACATCAGTTACAATTGTTCCTGCTAAAGACTTGATGCCTGCGTTTATTGAAGCAGGTATTTTTACGAAAGACCATAAAAAAGGTCTGCCCATCCGTAAAATTTTAAGAGAATTGGATAAGGCTGACCAACTGCAACTTATTCCGCTTGTTCATCCGGAGCGAAAGGAGAAGGATACGTATTGGTATTTTATTCCGCAAAATGC
>CAZBZA010000233.1:2653-5478 GCA_964495865.1 uncultured Lentimicrobiaceae bacterium | reverse complement strand
CCTGGTTCAATTACAGGGAAAAGCGGATTGGTAATACCATCCGAGATATTTTTTAACCGAACAATCTCTGTTTTTTTATTCAGGAAATCGACTGCTATATATGCGTTGTTCTGAAAAAACCGTGCTTTTCGCATGGGGCTAAGTGATATGCGGCTTGCAGTAAGATTTGCCACGCAACCGTTATCGAACTCCAGCCTTGCATTTACAATGTCAGCTGTATTTGTAACAACAGCAACACCGCTTGCGCTGATTTTTCGAATGTTTGCCTGAACCGTATGCAGAACAATATCAATATCATGAATCATCAGGTCAAGGATTACAGGTACATCCGTGCCCCGGGGATTGAAACTGGCAAGGCGGTGAACTTCAATAAACATAGGATTTTCAATGAACGGTAGTGCTGCCACCATGGCCGGGTTAAAACGCTCAACATGTCCGACCTGAACTTTAACGTTGGCTTCTTGCGCTATTTCTATCAGTTTCAGCGCTTCTTCCGGAGTTGTAACAATGGGTTTCTCAATAAATACATGTTTAAATTGTTTTAACGCGCGGGCAGCAGGTTCAAAATGTTCGATGGTCGGTGTTACAATATCAATTACATCTGCTTCGCTAATGAGTTCATCGATTGAGTTAAACTTCCTGATTCCGAATTCTTTGGAAACCGATCGGGCATTTGTTTCATCTGTATCATAAAATCCGATAAGCGTAAACTCTGGTATTTTGTTGATGCATTTGATATGTATTTTCCCAAGGTGTCCGGCTCCAATAATTCCTACTTTAATCATATGTTAATTTTTGTGCAAAAGTAGAAAAAAGCCACCCGTAATCCCGATAACTTTTAAACTGTTTATTTAGATGTGTTAAAGGGTTCATAACTTCGGGAATGGTTGTACCGCAATCGAAAAAATATACTCTTTTTTGCGATTTTTTTTGCCTCATAGCATAACATTCTTTTTAACCTGATTAATTTCAAAAACTTAATCCGGTATATTGGATTAACATGCATTCAATTTACTACTTTTGCCACTTGGTACAAGTAATTTTTCAAACAGGAATTTGGTAAGAGTTGTATCATTTCCTCATCATAAAAGCCTGATTTTATAAATAATACATACAAAAACTTAAAATGAAAAATACCGCTTTTACACACATTCATGAAGCGCTTGGCGCTAAAATGGCCCTTTTTGCCGGTTACAATATGCCTATTCAGTTTTCGGGCATAAACGATGAGCACGAAACCGTTCGTACTAAACTTGGAGTTTTTGATGTTTCGCACATGGGCGAAATATGGGTGAAAGGCCCCAAAGCTCTTGATTTTATTCAGTATGTTACTACCAATGACGCTTCGGTACTCTTTGATGGTAAAGTTCAGTATTCATGTTTCCCGAACGGGAAAGGTGGTATTGTTGATGATTTGCTGGTTTACAAAGTGGACGATCTTACATATTTACTAGTTGTTAATGCTTCGAATATCGACAAAGACTGGGCCTGGCTCCAGAGCCAGAATACAATGGGAGCTGAATTATACAATGCTTCGGATGAAATTGCACAGTTAGCTGTTCAGGGACCACTGGCACTTAAAGCGATGCAAAAACTTACTGACACTCCGGTGGTTGATATGGAGTATTATACTTTCAAAAAACTAGATTTTGCGGGTGTTAAAGATGTAATTTTTGCCACAACAGGTTACACAGGATCAGGTGGTTGCGAAATTTATATGGCTAACGAAGATGCTGTAAAAATATATGAAGCAGTGATGGAAGCCGGTGCTGAATATGGTATAAAACCAATCGGACTCGCTGCCCGCGATACCTTGCGACTGGAAATGGGTTACTGCCTCTATGGAAATGATATCGACGACACCACTTCGCCTATCGAAGCAGGCCTTGGCTGGATCACCAAATTTACCGATGCCAAGAATTTTATTAACAAGGATATTTTCCTGAAACATAAAACGGAAGGTACATCTCGCCGTTTAGTTGGTTTCGAACTTATTGATAAAGGTGTTCCCCGGCATGGGTATGATGTTGTAGATGCTGAAGGCAATAAAATTGGAATAGTTACCAGCGGTACAATGGGACCATCAGTAAAAAAAGGAATTGGAATGGCTTATGTACCAACAGCTTATATGAAAGCCGGAAGCGAAATTTTTATCAGCATCCGCGATAAAGCCATAAAAGCGCAGGTTGTAAAAATGCCTTTTTATAAAGGATAGTTCAGTAAATTAACATAAAAGGCGTAGTGTAACGTGAATTTCCAGCGTGCGCTGCGCTTTTTTAATACTACCACTACAGTATGAAAACCATCGAAGTCTGCCTGTCACCGGCATTGTTTAAGTTTAAAACCACACATGATAATTATATTGTAGTGATTGTGGATGTATTACGCGCAACCACAGCTTTTTGTGCTGCCTTCGATAGCGGGATCGAAACCCTTCTGCCTGTTTCGGGGCTTGATGAATTGCTTGAGCTTAAAAATCAGGGATATCTGACCGCTGCTGAACGAGATGGTAAAAAAGTTGATTTTGCTGATTTCGGAAATTCTCCCACAATATTTCTTCAAAACAATCTGGCTGGGAAAAACCTGGCATATTCAACTACCAATGGAACTCAGGCAGTTGAAATGGCTAAAAGTTCGGGAATACTTGTTGCTGCTGCTTTTACAAATTTAAACGCTGTTTGCGATTGGCTTGTTAAACAAGAAAAAAACATTGTCATCCTTTGCTCGGGGTGGAAAAATACTTTCAGCCTCGAAGATACACTCTGTGCCGGTGCGTTAGTTGAAGAACTTGAGATTTCAGGTAAATATGCGCATTGCTGCGATGC
>CAZBZA010000233.1:0-2553 GCA_964495865.1 uncultured Lentimicrobiaceae bacterium | reverse complement strand
GCAAACCTGATGAAAGGTGTGTTGGAAACAAATGGTATCAATTGTTTTTTAACAAATGAAAACTTCTCCAACCTAATGCCACATTATAATGGAATGATGGGTGCAGGTATTCAGATTATGATTGATGATAAAGACCTGGAGAAAGCTCGGGAGCTACTATTACCAGAATCAAAAGGAAATGGTATACTATGTCCAAATTGCAGTTCACCAGAAGTTCAGTTCGGACTGGGAACAAATAAAATAAAGAAGATATTTGTCGTGTTGATTTCTCTGCTTGCTTTTATTCCGTTTGGCAACATCAGGAACATTTATTACTGCCGGAATTGTAAGACAGAATTTAAAATATAATTATCGAAGGCTAACAAGGCTGCAGCAATTAGAAGGTGTTGGAAGATAAATGAATCTTTGTCGTCTATACAATATTTGTTTCTGGTTATGTACCTTTGATGTGTTGATTTAATCAAATAACATATCTTATGAAATCACGTAAAATACTAAGTATCATTGTTATGACCATTGCGCTTTTCTCCTGTAAATCAGGAAGTGAAAAAACGGAAAACTCCGCTAACGAAGATTTCAAATACCTGGTTGAGCAATTTGCCGATCTGAAAATTATGCGCTACCAGGTACCTGGTTTCGATTCGCTTACGCTTCAGCAAAAAGAACTTGTGTATTACCTTAGCCAGGCGGCTATCTGCGGTCGCGATATCATTTTTGATCAGAATGGTAAATACAACCTGGCAATCCGCCGCACGCTCGAAAATATTTACCAAACCTACTCAGGTAAAAAGGAAGGTGAGGATTGGCAGGCTTTTGAAGTGTATCTGAAAAGAGTCTGGTTCTCAAACGGGATTTACCATCATTATGCTTCCGAAAAGTTTTTACCGGGTATAAGTATCGAATATTTTAACGAGCTCGTTGCAAAAAGCGATCAAACAAAATTTCCTCTGCGCGAAGGACAAACCGTTGATCAACTGATAGCTGAGCTCACGCCTGCTATGTTTGATCCTTCATTTCTGCCCAAAAAAGTAAACCGCGAATCCGGTGTGGATATTGTGCTTACATCGGCTGTAAATTTTTACGAAGGTGTTAATGAAGCAGAGGTCGACGCATTCTATAAAGCAATGAAACAGGCTGATCCTGAGCATCCTTTATCCTACGGGTTAAATTCGAACCTGGTTAAGGAAAATGGTAAAATAGTTGAGAAAACCTGGAAACTGGGTGGAGGATATTCCGAAGCTATTGAAAAAATTATTTATTGGCTCGAAAAAGCAATTCCTGTGGCTGAAAATCAGGAACAAAAAGCTATTCTTACCAAACTTGTTGAGTATTATAAAACCGGCGATCTGAAAACCTGGGACGAGTATAATGTTCTGTGGGTCAGTGATATGAAGAGTGATATTGATGTTGTGAACGGTTTTATCGAAACGTACGAAGATCCGCTCGGAAGGAAGGCAACCTGGGAATCGGTGGTTAATTTCAAAGATAAGATTGCTACCAAACGAGCTGAAACTATTAGTGCCAACGCACAATGGTTTGAGGATAATTCGCCGGTCGAAAGTCGTTTTAAAAAGGAAAAAGTGAAAGGCGTTACCGCAAAAGTGATTACAGCCGCACAACTTGGTGGCGATTGCTATCCTTCAACGCCAATTGGTATCAATTTACCAAATGCCGACTGGATTCGCAAAGAGCATGGTTCCAAATCCGTGACCATCGAAAATATTACTTATGCCTATGATCAGGCCGCGCTTGGCAATGGAATGCTCGAAGAGTTTGTGCTTTCAGCAGAAGAGCGTGAACTTTCGAAAAAATACGGTTCGCTGGCAAGCAATGTACATACCGATCTGCACGAATGCCTTGGACATGGTTCCGGTCAACTATTACCAGGAACAAGCAGCGAAGCCCTCCGAAATTACCAAAGCGCGCTCGAAGAATCCCGTGCTGATCTTTTCGCACTGTATTATATCATGGATCCGAAAATGGTCGAATTAAATGTACTTCCATCAGCCGATGCTGCTATTGCTGAGTACAACGCTTATATTCGTAATGGACTTTTGACGCAATTAACGCGTATTGCCCCGGGTAAAAATATAGAGCAATCGCACATGCGTAACCGGCAGCTTATTGCCAGCTGGTGCATGGAAAAAGGTGCTGCCGACAAAGTTATTGAGTATGTGAAACAGGATGGTAAAACGTATGTCAAAATAAACGATTACGTCAAACTAAGGAATTTATTCGGTGCGCTTCTGGCTGAAATACAGCGTATTAAATCGGAAGGCGATTTCGAAGCCGGTAAAAAGCTGGTAGAAACATACGGTGTAAAAGTGGACAAAGTATTACATGAAGAGGTTCTGGCACGGTTTAAGAAACTGAATGTAGCTCCCTACGGCGGTTTCATGAATCCTGTTTTTACACTTGTTGAAGAAAACGGTAAAGTAACTGATGTGAAAGTAGAATATCCTGCCGACTATGCTGGACAGATGTTGGATTATTCGAAAAAATATTCTTTTCTGCCAAGTTGGTAGTAATAAAGAATGCAATAAACCACCTCAT
>CAZBZA010000232.1:0-5504 GCA_964495865.1 uncultured Lentimicrobiaceae bacterium | reverse complement strand
CTGTGGAACAGAAAAATGGCGAACGGGTTTATTTCCCTCAATTTGATGTAATCCGCTTCTTTGCGGCATTTATGATTGTGATTTATCACTCATATATTGCATGGCGTGGCTGGTTCGGGGTACCGGGTGTTTTATCGACAGGTGATTTTAAAACGCTTTCAGCTTTCGGCGGCCATATCGATCGGTTGATTAAAAATATGCCGCTGGGCGTTGATATTTTCTTTTTTATCAGTGGATACCTGCTTACCATTTTGCTGGTAATGGAAAAGCAGAAAATCGGCAGGGTAAATATTCCCAAATTCTATATCAGGCGAGGTTTACGCATATGGCCTTTATACTTTTTCCTGATTGCTCTAGCCCCGTTTATTATCAACTGGCTTGGTGAAAAACAACCGGAATACTGGCGCACCATCCTGCTGGTAAATAATTTTCAAACTATGGCTACGCAAACCTGGGAATACCCGTTTGCGCATTTCTGGTCCATTTGTATCGAAGAACATTTTTATATTTTCTGGCCTCTCATTATTGCTTTTGTGCCTTTTCGCAAGCTGGGACCAACTATTATTGCACTGATCGGATTGAGCTGGGGATACAAAATTTACACTTATATTTTCCTGCCGGCAAACTGGTACGAACTATACCTGCATACATTAAGCAGGATGGACGTTATACTTATGGGCGGATTGCTTGCAGTGATTTACCTGAAAAAACCATTCGAATTCAGGCTGAACGGATTTATCAGCGCCGGGCTTATGGCTGTGCTGGTGATAATTCTCTCGTTCGACGATGCTTCCAATTTTACGAATATGTTTAATGGTGTGCTGCGCAGGCCGGTATATATAGCATTGCTGGCATTGCCCATGATGGACCTGTTGTTTAATCCCAAAAGAGCGGGGATTTTCGGTAAGCGCAATCCATTGCTTTACCTGGGGAAAGTATCGTATGGAATTTATATGTATGGCAATATCCTTGTTCCGATCGTGATTAAAAAAGTGATGGTCGCCAATGGCATTTACAACATGTATTTTTATTTCGCACTGGTATTTGCTCTTTCACTTATCATACCTGTGATAAGTTATGAGTTACTCGAAAAGCCATTCCTGAAGCTGAAACAACGTTTTGCATTTGTGAAAACCAGGATTTAGCAGCTGTTTGCCAATTCCGCAATTCCAAGCCTGATCTTTGCTGAAATAGGGTTCTCTGTCATCCCAAAACTGATTTTCCACAAAAAAAAGGCCGCTTCTTTTACGAAGCAGCCTTTTATAATTTTGCAAATTAACCCAATTACTTCTTGACTTTTTCTGAAGCGGCATCTGGTGCCGGAGTTGTAGTTTTTGGGGTAGTTGACTTTGTAGCAGACTTAGTCGAAGGTGTTGCAGGTTTAGCCGGAGTAACGCTTTTGTCTAAAGGTTTTCCGTTTGCATCCATAAAAACAGGTGCAGGCTTAGTTGTAGTGTTTTTAGATGCTGGTTTTGCCTGAGTTGATTTCGAGCTGCTGGCTGCAGGTTTGGCAGGGGTAGCCGATGCAGCTGGTTTAGTGGTTGTTCCTTTTCCTGTTGTGGTTTTTCCGCCGCTTTTTTTGTATTCATTAGCTCTTTTTTCGGCGGCAGCTTTCTCTTCCGGTGAAAGTGAATTGTATTTTTTCTTCATTTCTTTCTGGCGTGCTTTGTTTTTCTCAAGGTTTTCCTGCTTTTGTTTGTCAGCAGCAGTGCCGGGTGATTGGGCAAATGCCTGCGAGCAATACAGCGATGCTGAAAATATGAGGGTTGCAGCAATTATGGATGAAGCTTTCATATTTGTGTTTTTTATGGTTAATGATTTAGTTGATTCAAAAACTGTACCAGAAATTTCTTTATGCTTTCATTATAGTATTTTGAAACAAGTTTTAAGAGTCATTGTTTATTGAATCTTTTTCTGCCACTGTTCGTTTCCTTCGGTATCAGTTTTATTCAGGAAAATATAACTTCCTCCCGAATTGCTCAAACCTGTAATACTGAATCCGTTATCGCTGTTTTTTACCAATCCGAAGCCCTGATCCGTTTTATCGCCGCCATAGGTTTTAGCCCATAGCTGTTCGCCGGTTGAATTTGTGCGTACAAGATAAATATCATCATAATCATTACCTGACTTGTTTGTAATTCCGGTTATTGCCAGACCGGCATCAGAAGTTTCAACCAGCATGGCACCATACTCATACCCGTCTCCTCCATATGTTTTCGACCATAAAAGGTTGCCGGCAGTATCAGTCTTTATAATAATGATATCCTGATTGCTGGTTTCCTGAATAGTTCCTCCTATGGCAATGCCTCCGTCGCTTGTCAGCGTTAGCGAAAATCCAATTCCGGCGGCATAGGTTTTTGTCCACAAACTGTCGCCGGTCGGGGACACTTTCATAAGGAATATTTTGCCACAGCATGAACTGTAACCATGCAGCGATCCTGTAATATAATAGCCACTGTCAGCTGCGGCAATAATCTGGTATGCTACTTCATTCACGGTGTCTGATGTGAGCGGACTTCGGCTCCCTATGGTTTTTTCCCATAGTTTATCACCGGCATTATTTAGCCTTACAAGGTAAATATCCTTGTCGTAGCGGCTAACTTCCTGCCTGTATCCCGAAACTATATAGCCGCTGTCGGCATTGGTATGAGGCAGCACGCAGAATCCCTGTGAATAAGCTGGGATTCCGTATTTCAGAAATTTAACCTGGGTGCCCACGGCATCCGTTATCACAACCAGCATATTGGGGGAGCTTGCACTTGCCGCATTGCTGAATCCACAGGCAATATATCCGCCTTCGTGCGATTTTTTAACGTTGTAAAATGCATCGGCGTATGACCCGCCAAATTCTTTATGCCAGATTACAGAATCTCCATTCGATTTTACCAACATCAGCGAAGCATCATAACTTCTGCTTGTAACGGAGTTGTAACCGGCTATTACCAGGTCGCCATTATCATTTAAGAGCAGATTGTTGCCACCACGCAAATATTCCTGTGGGACATCCTCTTCTTTTTGGCAGGAAGACAGAATAGCAAGCGTAAGAAATAAAAAGGTTCCTGCTTTTAAAAATGTAAGTTTCATTTAGTCAGTTGTAAAAGAGTAAAATTTTGAAATTAAATTAATTGCGTATTTCGAGTTCTTTAATAAGGTTATCAGCGCCGGCATATTTCTCGATGATAAAGAGCACGTAACGGATATCGACACAAATGGTGCGTTGCAAATCGGGCTCAAAAGCATAATTGCCGCTCATTGCTTCCCAGTTGCCATCAAAAGCAAGTCCTGTAAGTTCGCCGTCGCCGTTTAGCACAGGGCTTCCTGAATTTCCACCTGTAATATCATTATTAGTTAGGAATGCAACAATCATTTTCCCATCCTCGCCATAGCGTCCATAATCTTTGTCTTCATATAGCTGTTTGAGTTTTTCGGGTACGGTAAATTCCCAGCTCGAAGGATCTTCTTTTGCCATAAGGCCATCTAAAGTTGTAACATAATGGAAGTCGATGGCATCAGCAGGGCTGTAATCCAATATTTTGCCGTATGTAACGCGCATGGTGCTGTTAGCATCGGGATAAAAATTCTTATCTCCCTGCATTTCGCGCAAGCCTTTTACAAAAAGTCGGCGACCTTTGGCAAGCAATTCGTTGGCTGGGCGTACAATAGTGTCAATAGCATCGGCATTGGCTGCAAAAGCTTGTTGCAACGGCCATGCCGGATCTTTTTGCAGTGATTTTAATTTTGGATTTGCCAGGAATAAGTCAACTTTCGATTTATTGCCAAAAATGGTTTTACTGAAAACTGTATTGGCATAAGCCTCAAAATTTCCTTTGTATTTTTTGTGGATCTTTTCGAGGTAAGCGGGTTGCATCTGTTTTGGAACATCTTCGTAATACAGTTTGAGCATGGCAGCCAGCATTTTAACATCCGTTGCCATGTTGTAGTTTTTAAAGTACTGTTCAGAAGTTGCCGAAATTTGTTCAATATAATTTTTAATCAGCTGCTGGTTAGGTTCTTTCTTCTCAAGTTCTTCAGCCAGTTTGTTGAAACTCCGCGAAAAAGCAATGATCTCGCAGCCACGAACAATAGCTTCGGTATTATAACGTACTGCCGGTTCGTATTTATTAATGATTTCGTAAGCATTCGAAATATTTAAAAGCGCTTCGCGGTATTTTACGTTACGGTCCTTATCGGCATTAAACCATTTTACAAACTGTTCTTCGGTTGCCTTTTTGCGGTCGTAAACATCAAGCCTTTTCAGTCCTTTGTTCTGTCCGATAAAAAATTTCCAGTAATTGGCCGAACCTGCATATTTGGATGCATACTTGATCCTTACCGCGGCATCAGCAGCCATATCTTCGCGAAGGATTTCAAGCTTTTTGGTACGGATTTTAATTACCATAGGGTTGTTTTTCTCCAAAGCCCAGTTAATGGTGTACGAAGTTGCGTAGCGGTCGGTGCTGCCCGGATAGCCCATGATCATTGCATAATCACCGATTTTTTTCTCCCTGATGGAAATAGGAAGATGGTGCTTTGGTTTCATAGGCACATTGTCGGCTGCGTATTCGGCAGGTTTGTTGTCGGTGTTGGCATACACGCGGAACACTGCGAAATCGCCGGTATGGCGCGGCCACATCCAGTTATCGGTGTCGGCGCCGAATTTTCCGATCGAGGATGGAGGAGCTCCTACTAACCTTACATCTTTATACACTTCGTAAAGAAAAAGGTAAAATTCGTTCCCGTTGAAAAACGAAACGGTACGTGCATCGTACTGAGTGCCTTTTGTATTGCTGAGTTCTATTTTTTTAGTGTTTTCCTTGATTTTGTCGAGCCGCTCGGCTTCGGTCATAGTTTCTTTTACACCGGCAAGCGCTGCTGCCGTAATATCCTGAATGCTTACCAGGAAGCGGGCTGTAAGACCGGGAGTAGGTAATTCCTCCTCGTATCGGGTAGCCCAGAAACCATCAGTAAGGTAATCGTGATCCACCGTGCTGTGCGACTGTATGGAACCATATCCGCAATGGTGATTGGTAAAAATAAGACCGTTTGGAGATACGATTTCGCCTGTGCAGCCACCGCCAAACATGATAATGGCATCTTTAAGACTGGAATGGTTAATGCTGTAGATTTCTTCTGCTGTAAGGCGTAGCCCTTCTTTTTGCATATCTACATAGTTCAGTCGCTGGATAAACAGTGGTAGCCACATGCCTTCGTCGGCACGGCTCTGGAAAGTGCTTGCCGTTAAAAGGATAACAAGGATGATGGTAATTTTTCTCATTGGTATTATTCTTATGATTTATTACTTGTGATTAAAATGATGTGTAATGAGTATAAGATCAATTTGTTACCCTAAACAAACTGTTCTCCTTTTTCATTTCGGACTGCATCAACATATCCACGGATATTCTGTTCGTCGTTGCGTTTACAGATCAGCAATATGCCGTTATCTTCCACAACAATAGTATCTTCAAGCCCCTGAACAACAGCTACCATACCCGAAGGCAGGT
>CAZBZA010000231.1:0-5510 GCA_964495865.1 uncultured Lentimicrobiaceae bacterium | reverse complement strand
CTTCCCTGGCAGTTGATTCGGCTTTAAGAATCCAGTCGAAGATAGTTTTATCATTGACCGGCATTTCGTTAAACGAATATTCAGCCTCAATTTTTACAATAGCGGCATCGGCTTTGTTCCGGTTTTCATGAAGTACAGCAACCAAATCGCCATCACGGATAACTTTGACGCCATCCATCTTTTCGGCCTGCGAATAATCGACGGAGGTGAGTTTTGCCCCGTGGGATGGCGGCCGTAGTATGCGGGCATAAACCATTCCCGGCAGCCTGAGATCGCCGGTAAACTTAGCGTCACCCGTAACTTTTGCAACTGCATCAACACGCTTATACGATTTTCCGACGTATGTAAAATCAGTATAATCTTCAACAGCAGGTTTTACATCAAGGTATTTTTCTATCCTTTTCCCTTTTGTAAGTTGCGCGTAGCTCACCGAATTATTCGCATTTTTTGTATCGGTGATTATTCCGTTTCTAGCTTCGAGCTGAGCGGCAGGCACTCCAAGTTTTTCGGAGGCCAGGCTCAAAAGAACGCCCCTGGCTTCGGCAGCAGCAGCTCTCATATTCGGGCCAAATGACCTGGTAGAAAGCGATCCCCAGGTACCACCATCCCAGGGACAGAGGTCGGTATCGCCCATCACCATTTTTACACTTTCGAAGGGCACATTGAGTTCATCGGCCATCATCTGCGCAAGCGAAGTAATTATTCCCTGTCCCATTTCGATCTTGCCGGTGAAACAGCTGACGGTTCCGTCTTCAGCGATTAGAAGGAAGGCGTTGTAATCCTTTGGCAGGCTTTTGTCCTGAGTTGGAGAAGTACATCCCAGCAATTCAATAACACTCCAGGAGTTAAAGAAAATAAAAAGTCCACCTCCCATCAGTTTTACGAAACTTCTTCTTTTCATACCTGAAGGCTCAGAGGTAATACCTGATTTGGTTGTTGTTACGTCCTTTTTCATTATTTTTTCCCTCCTTTCATTTCGACAGCAGCTGCATGAACAGCATCAACAATGCGTACATGTGCACCACAGCGGCAAAGGTTATTATCCATTCCTTCAATTATCTGCTGAGTTGTAGGATTGGGATTTTTTAATAAAAGTCCGGTTGCATTCATGATCATACCGGGAGTGCAGAAACCGCATTGCAAGGCGTCGTTATCAACAAATGCCTGCTGAACAGGATGCAGTTTGCCACCGAGTGAAAGCCCTTCGATAGTAACCACATTTTTGCCAGCCACTTCGCTTATAGCCATATTGCATGACCTTACGGCTTCGTTATCGACCAGGATGGTGCATGATCCGCAGAAACCGATTCCACATCCGTATTTGGTGCCGGTAAGCCCGAATTGATCGCGCAAAACTCCCAAAAGAATCTGGTTGGGTTCAATTACAACTTCTGCTTTTTCCCCGTTTAACTGAAAAATGATTGTTTCTTCCATATGTGACTTATTATGTGTTAGATATGCCTTTGAATGGGAATGAGGGGTTTAAGGGTTTCAAGTTTCAGAGTTTCAAGTTTCAGTGTTTCAAGTTTCAGAGTTTCAATGTTAGCTTTTGAAAATCTGTCAGCAGCAACTGGATTGTAGTTTTCGTTTTACGGTCCAAACGAGTTTAGTAATCTAATACCTTATAGCAATTATTCCCGATCGCCATTTTCATCGAATGTGTCATAATTCCTTATTCAACAAAGGGTTTGAGTTCTGAAACTGAATTTCTTTTGTAAAACTTCTGTTTCTCAAAGATACAATCAAAAAACCATATCTGTTAATCCTTGCGTGGAATTAAATAGCCATTTTAATACAGTTGTTTATTGAATTAAATTAATGCGGGAATGTTTGATTGATTTACTTTTGTGATTCCCAATCCGATGAAGATGATAAAAATAATAGTCCTTTTCTTTATATTTTTACCTATGATCAGTAGTACGCAGAATATGTTATCCATTGAAAGCAGCCTGAAATCTGTCGAAATTTCTTCACGCGAAATAAGCCTCGTTTATAAGTCGGATGTTCATTTTGAAGCTCCGAACTGGAGCGCTGACGGGAGTTTTTTTGTAGTAAACAGCAATGGCCGGATTTATACTATTCCGGCGGAAGGCTCGGATATGAAATTACTGAACACTGGTTTTGCTGATGAATGTAACAACGACCATGGAATTTCGCCTGATGGAAAATGGCTTGCAATAAGTCATAATAATATTCAGGATACAATTCAGACAGAACAATGGAAAAAATCTGCGATTTATATTTTACCCATCGAAGGTGGGACTCCACACCTGGTAACGCCGAACTCTCCTTCTTTCTGGCATGGCTGGAGTCCTGATGGGAAAGAGCTTGCTTACTGCGCTGAGCGAAACGGCAATTTCGATATTTATACCATTCCTGTTAAATGTGGCCCGGAAAAGCGACTGACTTTTGAACCCGGTTTGGATGACGGACCTGAATATTCGCCCGACGGTAACTATATTTACTTCAATGCATTCCGCAACGGGAGTATGCAGATATGGCGTATGAAAAACGATGGAAGCCAGCAGGAACAACTCACCAACGATACTTACTCAAACTGGTTTGCACATCCATCACCTGATGGAAAATGGATTGTTTTTATCAGCTACATAGTGGATCAGGGAGATGCACATCCTTTTGGAAAAGATGTAAAGATCAGGTTAATGTCGCTCAGCGACAAAACAATCAGCGATCTTACTCCGGTATTTTTCGGTGGACAAGGCTCACTCAATGTTCCTTCGTGGAGTGCTGACAGTAAAAAAGTGGCTTTTGTGAGCTACAAGGAAATAAAACAGGACTGAAAGTAGTACACTACTCCCTTAGGTTTTTCTTACCGTAAAGTCGCAAAGCAACAAATCGCCGATTATCAACATATTATTGCGTAAGAATTTAAAGTTTTATATTGTTGATAATGAGCCCATTGAGAACTATTAACGGACTATTGTTTGTTTGTTATGTTTTTACTTCTCTATGCTTCTGCTCATTTCCGAATTATAATAATCAAGCCTCACCTGCAAATTCACCAGCTGATATTCCAAATCACTGATTTTTCTTTCGAGCTTATACAGTACATCGGATTGTTCGCGGATCTGCTGCTCACGTTCTTCCTTGTTGCGGAGTATTTTAAACTTTTTGATCTTTCCAAGCTTATCAGTCTGAACCTGGTACTCAGCTTTGGCATGTCCGATAGCCGCTGTAACTATCTGAATCTCTTTTTGAATTCTGACAAGAGAATCAGACAGGGCTTGCTTTATATCCTGTTCCAGCTTCATTTCTGCTTTACGCCTTAATGAATCGTTGAGTGGATTTTGCTCAGCACTTTTAATTATACTTTCTTTCTCTTTCTGCCCGGGCCCACATGCTGCCAGGGCAAACAAAAGACTAATAAAAAAGACTATTTTAACATTCATGGTTTCACTGAATTTAGAAATGATGTAATTGTTGAAGCCGCCATTAAAACGCCTACTTCGGATTCCTTAACAACGAAAATACGACATTATTGTGATGACAGGACCGGAATTATCCGGAACACACATTTATATTTACTTCATTTACATTATTTTTAGGTGTTTCAAAATCAAAAAGTTCATATTCTTAATAATTCTTTATCTCATCTGTATTTCACAATTAATACTTAATTTTAATCGTATCAAACTTCAAAAAAAAACTTTATGACAAAGAGGGAAAAACTGGATAACTACAAACGAAAAATTATTGAAATTGCAGGCAGGCCTGAAATCATTCCCGGAATACATAATTATTGCGATAGATGGTGCGAACGATGTGCTTTTGTATCGCGCTGCTCGGTTGGGATAGCCGAATTTGAAACCGATGGTCCCGGGCGTGACATGCAGAATAAGGAGTTTTGGGAACATCTGTCAATGGTGTTTCAGGCTACTTATGAATTGATTGCTGAAAGTGCCCACGAAATGGGTATTGACCCCGATGAGGCTAAAACTGAATTTAAAGAACCTATACATCACGAAAGCAAAGCTGAGAAAATTGCCAAGGAATACGGTTTCAGACTATTAGACTGGATAAAGAAAAACGAGGAGCTATTTGATCAGAAAGAAGAAATTTTTAATATGACTAATGAAAAACAACTGGTTTCGTTTCGCGATGCTATAGAGGTTATCAACTGGTATAGTTTGTTTATTTGTGTAAAAATTCACCGCGCAACCCTTGAGCCTTATGATTTTGATGACATAGAAACCGACAACTATGATAAAAACGGATCGGCAAAAATTGCAATGATCGCCGTAAGTCGCTCGCTCGAAGCATTTGCATTTTTATATTCGCATTTGCACGAACAGGAAGATGAAGTGCTGGCATTCCTGGCTGACTTGTCGCGCATAAAGAAACTGCTGAACCAGGATTTCCCTGATGCAATGAAGTTTAAACGGCCCGGATTCGATGAAGGTGGTGTTTTCCTGAACCTTAAAGAGTAATTTCAAATCAATCATTTAGAAGCGATTAAAAGCTGAGACATTGGACTGCATTTTCAACAAATTAATATCAAATTCGAAATTTGAATTTAACGCATAACGTAAAATCATCTTTTCAAAAACAATTTAAAATATCAAGGTATGCCTTTACCCGAGGATTTAATTTGCGGAAATTATTATCATATCTATAACCGGGGAATAAACAGTTGTAATCTTTTTAGGGAAATAGCCAATTATCAGCATTTCATAGCACTGTTCGACAAATACATTAAACCCATTGCAGAAACATACGCATGGGTGCTGATGCCAAATCACTTTCACTGCCTGGTAAGAATAAGGGAGAATATGGTTTATAAATATTCAACTGCTGACAAAACACTTGATCCGAAATGGTTCGATGAACATAAATGGGAGACTATTTGCGTGCCCCCAGACCTGTCAGCGTTTCCAGACCTGTCAGCGTTTCCAGACCTGTCAGCGTGCGCAGCACCTGACAGCGTCTGGAAGAAAGAAAATGAAAATGAAAGCAAACTACCCCAAACCACTCTCCCACCTGAAAACCCTAAAATCCCAAAACCTCACCTCCATTTCTCTCATTTCTTTAACGCTTATAGCAAACACTTCAATAATCTTTACGATAGACATGGAGCGCTGTTCGAAAGGCCATTTAGCCGAAAAATTGTTGTTAATGAGGCTTATCAAAAAAAGTTAATCGTATATATCCACAATAATCCGGTACATCATGGTTTCTGCTCTCAACCTGAAGATTATCAGTGGAGCAGCTATTTGGATTTTTTAAATGAAAATCCAACAATTGTGCAACGTGAAAAGGTAATTGCTTTGTTTGGGAATGTGGCCGATTTTACATTGATGCATGCAAACGGTAAAGAAAATGAAGGGATAGTGGATTGGCTGGGGATATAAGTTGCAAAAGATTCTGGTTCGGTAAACCTGTTGTAAAATGTGTAAGGTGACAATATCCTAAACGCTGACTGCTGCGAATGCAGCATCACACCAAAACGCTGTCAGCTGTCAGGTGAATATATACTAAAACGCTGTCAGGTG
>CAZBZA010000230.1:0-5530 GCA_964495865.1 uncultured Lentimicrobiaceae bacterium | reverse complement strand
AGTGAAAAGTGAAAAGTGAAAAGTGAAAAGTGAAGAGTGAATGACACGTAAAGACGCAATGCTTGCGTCTCTGAACTTCACTCCTTTCAACACATTGCTGTTTTTCGCTTTTTGCCTAATGTGCCCCGATCATGCATTTTTGTAATATACTCAGTAGCCAGAGGTACTTTGCATGCGGTGCCTCCCATATCTACCGTTACTTTTCCTATGGTAGCGGCAGCTTTTTCAGCTTCGTGAGTTAATGGCTGGCAATATCCGCCAACAGAAATCACGAATCCATTCATAGTATAGCGAACCCTGTTTTTCTCCGAATGAATTGTTTTTGAAACTCTTTCGAGTAATCGTTTATAGAGCTGGATATCAATTTCTTCATCGCTTTTTAGCGCAATAATGCTTGCAAGAGTTGCCCAGCCGGAAGACGCAATGTTTTCATTTTCCGACTCAATCCATTCTAACGCAAGCTCTGTCCCGAAAGGACTTTCGGATGCAACCCAGGCTACTGTATATTCGCTGATCATATACCAGTATGCCTTTTCAATCCAATTGCTGAGGTCGGAGCGTGTCATTTTAGCCGGATCAGCAATTAATCCGGCCAGGTACATGGCATCCGAATTTCCTGTGTTATAAAGATCCAGCGAAAGCTGATAATCCTTTTTTATCTTTTTCTGAATTTTTTTCAGGTCTTCCACTTTTACGCCAAAAAAAGGTTCGCGGGCACCATGCTTTACCAGAACTTTTTTCGTGCTTTCGTTTCCCCATTCTTGCAGTTGGAGCATGATTTCGCTGAGTGTCATTGTCTGATTGTTTTGGATTATAACGCAGGAGGCGATTTTTGGTTCAAAAAAAAATACCCTGCACGTATATAGAACAGGGTATTTTTAAATTGATAGGTATTTTAGTAGCCCATAGATTCAACCTGGGGTGCAATTTTTCGGGTGAGTCCCTGCAGTACCATTCCGGGGCCTAATTCAATGATTGTTTTAGCACCGTCAGCCACCATATTTTGTACAATCTGTGTCCAGCGTACCGGCGAAGTAAGTTGCAACACCAGGTTTGCTTTTATTTCGGAAGGAACGGAATAAGGTTTGGCATCAACATTCTGGTAAACAGGGCAAACCGGTGTACTGAAAACGGTGGATTCAATTGCTTCTGCCAGTTCAACACGGGCAGGTTCCATAAGTGGTGAATGGAAAGCACCACCTACTTTGAGAGGAAGTGCACGTTTGGCGCCGGCAGCTTTTAAGGCTTCGCAGGCAATTTCGATTCCTTTAAATGATCCGGAGATTACTAATTGCCCCGGACTGTTATAGTTAGCCGGAACCACAATTTCGTCAATACCACCAAGAACTTCTTCTACAGTAGTATCATCCAGACCCAAAATAGCAGCCATGGTCGAAGGTTCAGCTTCGCATGCTTTCTGCATGGCCATTGCGCGTGCGTATACAAGGCGTAGTCCGTCTTCGAAAGTGAGTGATTTATTGGCAACCAGTGCCGAAAATTCGCCCAGCGAATGCCCTGCAACCATATCGGGTTTAAAATCGGGTAATGTGGCGGCAGTAATAACTGAATGCAGAAAAATAGCAGGCTGGGTAACCCGTGTTTGCCTGAGATCTTCATCCGTTCCGGAAAACATCAGATCAGTAATGCGGAAACCAAGTATCTCGTTGGCTTTTTCGAACATTTCTTTTGCGAGGGGATTGGAATCGTAAAGATCCTTACCCATACCAACAAATTGAGCTCCCTGTCCGGGAAATACATATGCTTTCATTCGATATATTTTCGTTTGTGATGCACAAAGGTAGGGAAAAGTGTTGAGCTGAACTAAAAGAAATCCTTGCTAATTCAGGTTTAATCCGAAAACAATGGAAGTATCAATGTAAGCGTGAACCCAGCAAATGAATAAATTCAGCCCTGGTTTTATCAACCAGAAAAGCGCCAGTAAAATCAGAAGTTGTGGTTACCGAGTTTTGCTTCTGAATGCCTCGCATGCTCATACACATGTGCTGCGCTTCAATTACGACAGCCACCCCTAAAGGTTTGAGTGTGTTGTTGATAGCATCTTTTATTTGCGTTGTAAGGCGTTCCTGCACCTGCAGCCTGCGTGCAAAAGCATCGACTACACGCGGTATTTTACTTAACCCTACAATATGACCATTCGGAATATAAGCTACATGTGCTTTCCCAAAGAAAGGAATCATATGATGCTCGCACATCGAATACACTTCTATATCCTTAACAATAACCATTTGTTTGTAATCCTCATTGAACATTGCTGAGCGAAGCATCTCTTCAGGATTAAGGTCGTAGCCATGCGTTAAAAACTGCAGCGCTTTCGAAACACGTTCGGGTGTTTTCTCCAGCCCTTCGCGGGTGGGATCTTCGCCGATAAGTTTCAGTATTTCACGATAATGAAAGGACAAATCTTTAATTGTCGACATGTTGTATATGTCGCGCTTCTCGTACCCGTCTTTTAATTCGTAATCGTCCATATTATTTTCAATCAACATGGGCTTGACTATTTTGCTACTCATATTCTAGATTTTTTTGAAAAGTAAGTGTCAGTAATGATTGGAATGTAATCAGCCTTTAGAAATAAGGTTTTAGGCTAACCAAAATATTCCACAAAGTTATTTTCGGTCTCGTACAATTTTACACTATGCAGTTCAGCACCCATTTCTTTAATCGGGTACGAAAGCTCATTCCATATTCCAATAGCAAGGTTTTCGGTTGAAGCCAGTTTTCCGGACATAAAATCTACCTCGAGGTTAATATTGCGGTGGTCGAGTTTTTCAATAACCCGCTGATCAATCAGATAGCTCAGATCTTTGAGGTTTACCAGGAATCCGGTATCGGGATTTACATCACCTTTTACCGTAACAAACAAAGTATAATTATGACCATGCCAGTTAGGATTTGAGCATTTGCCAAATACCTGGAGGTTGCGTTCATCGCTGTATTCAGGTTTAAAAAGCCTGTGAGCTGCGTTAAAGCGTTCGCGACGAGTGATGTAAATCATGAGTAGGTTAAATTAAGCTGTAAAAGTACAATTTGAATTGATACAATATAAAACATGTAGAAGCTAAAAGTGTTTAACGATTTTAGATAAATAATTAAACAAATATTTCTTTTTGGAAATGTAAAACAATAAGTAGAGAATAGCTCGTTTCGGGAAGGAATTCGAAAACAGGGATTTGTATTTTAACCAATCTTTGAAATTGCATAAACAAAATTTTCAAGTTTAGCCTTGTCGAGCATCCCGTTTGTGCGGACACCACTACAAAGATCAACTCCAAAAGGTTGCACTTCTTCAATTGCCTGTTTAATATTTGATTGATTTAGTCCGCCTGCCAGGAACACGGGTTTTGTAGTTTTTTCGCAGATAGTCCGGCTCAGTTTCCAGTTGTGCGTGCGACCAGTACCACCCAGTTCCTTAACAAAAAGATCCGGATTTCCGCTGTCGAGCAATATGGCATCCACATGCTTTGAGATTTCAATTGCTTCTTCAACCGATTTTTCGCCTGGCACATGAATGACCTGTACAAGTTTTATTCCGGGAAGTGCCAGCCGTAAATCGTGGTAAGTACCGCTGGATAACTTGTCAACAATTTGAATGGTATTGGTTTGTGTACGCTGATGATGTTTGATAATTTCCTGAACCGAAGTTTCGCTTGTTAACAGAAAAGTACCAATAGGAGGGGGGATGGCTTTTGAAATTTCAAAAATCAAAGAATCACTGATTACCCCTGGCCCGCTTGGCATTGCTCCCACAAGCCCAAGGGCCGATGCGCCTGCACCTATTGCGATGAGGGCTTCGTTTATGCTAGCTATGCAACAGATTTTAATCCGGGGTGTCATTATGTTTAATAACGGATTTTTTCAAATCAATTTTCAGTTAAAACTTTTTCTTTACCCGTTTTTGAGCTTTTCACCTTTTTGAAGAATCAAATCACCCTCAAAAAGAAGTAACGAAACACTCAATTATTCATTCTCCGTATCATTACTATCAATATTTTCTTTATCCGAATCCAATCGCTGTAATTTCAGGAGCCAGTAGATTTCGAGTGCCAGGTAGGAAATATAATAGATAAGCAGAGTTATTGAAAATGAAATGGCATCGCCCGGGTTTGTAAATGAATATGCTACTATAATCACCAGCAGGAGTAGTATTTTCAGCATACCCGATACCATGAAAGTATTCGAAAACCTGCTGAATTTCTTTTCACTGGCGTTGAAAAGTAGTGCAACAATTATGAGTGTTATTCCTGCAACAAGCATTAATATCAATGGCCAGTATTGTGTAATCAGCCCGGGGGCAAAAAACGAAACAACAAATCCTGATGTAGCCATAAGAGCTGTAAAAACAGTAAGGCTGCGGATAAACCGGTTTAGTAATTCCTTCATAAACAGTGGTTCTGGAATTTAAATTCTAAGGGAAAATCAGTATCGATTTTTAATTTGAGTGGGGTGTTAAAGCAACAATCAGGGTTTTCGCAAAAGATCTTTAACTGCCGTATAAATGGCTGCGGCTACCGAAATTATTGCCAGCAATACAGTGAAAACCGGAAAACCTGTTTCAATCCATTGGTCGAGTTTAACGCCACCGAATATTCCCAGTCCGATAATGGCAAACATCTCAAATGCCAGGCCTGAATATCGGGCATAGCTTTCGAGTGGTGGCCGTTTTTCTCTAACTGGCTTCGGCTTCGGCTTGTTTTCCTGATTTTTCATTTAGGCTGTCAAGGTTTCCCATTTTACATGCACCTGTAAAAACGGCTCCAGGCTCAATGGCCAGTTTGTTTGTAAATATGTCGCCGCTAACAACCGCGTTTGCTTTAAGGCTGAGTAGTTCAGTTACCTTGATATGGGCCTTTACTTCGCCCGAAATATCAGCATTCTGGCAATTTATCTCTCCTTCAACCCTGCCGGTGGAGCCAACTACAACCTTTCCGGTTGACTGTATGGTGCCTTTTATAAAGCCATCAATCCTCAGATCGCCATTCGAAAGGATGTTGCCTTTAATTTCGGTTCCGTTACCAATAATATTTACTGAAGGTGCTTCGGTGGTAATGATTTTCGACATATTTGTGTTGATTTTTTTAACGGAAACAAAAATAGTGCATTAATTGAATAATGCACTATTTGTTAATTAAAAAGTAAAGAGTGAAGTGATAGAGCTTATGTTGCTTCAGGCAGTTAATTGTTACTGCAGGTAGTATTTTTTAAAGAAATTCAAATATCCGTTGTATTTCTTCTCGCGATAAAAAACAGGGTAATTCTCCATCGAAATTGCCATTTGTTTAAAGTCACTTTTATTAAGCGTTGCAATTACATATTCGCTTTGGCTTATTGCCTGGTAAAAATCCATAGCTGCCTGGCTGTTGCGGAAACTGCTGATGGATATCATCTGCCAGCCGGCATCAAGCACAATTGCGTTTACGGCAAGGTTTGCATTGCTGAAATTTTTCGAAATAAAATCCGATATCCTTATTTTGGTAGCATTAACATTCACATTATTGCCGTCAACCATCAT
>CAZBZA010000229.1:2997-5549 GCA_964495865.1 uncultured Lentimicrobiaceae bacterium | reverse complement strand
ATAAAAACTTCGCCGTAAGGCTGATACTTTTCAGGCTCAACAATGTCGTTTGCAGTGCGGCCACCAATAAGCACATCAGGTTTAAAACCTTTTTCCTTTAAAAGTTTTGCCAAAAGCAACATAGGTGCAATTCCGACACCTCCGCCAACCAGTAAAGCTTTTTCACCGGCAGGTAAACTAAATGAGTTTCCGAGCGGATAAACCAGGTTGAGTATATCTCCCTCTTTAAGTTTCATGAGAGCTGCCGTTCCATCACCAACTTTTTTGATGAGCAACGAAAGTTCATTGGTTTTATAATCGGTATCGTAAATGGAAAAAGGGCGGCGCAGGTAAGTGGTTGTTGAATTGCTCACAAGTACTTCGGCAAACTGCCCGGGAAATATTGGAGGCAAGTCAATAGGGCATTTCAGGTAAAGAGCAAAATAATCATCAGTAATATGATGGTTGCGGGTAACTTCAAAGTCGTGGATAAATTTTTTCATCAGGTGCAATTATGCTGGCGAAAATACTTAAAAAAAGTCCGCCATGAAATACGACGGACTTATTATTATTTGTCTTCTGTTTCCGGTTCTGTTTCACCCGGGGAGGCTGAATCGTCCTCTGCTTCTTCAGCAGGAGCCGTAAAATCAGTTATACCATTTGCTATCAACAGGTTGTACCATTGAACAAGCTTGCGCATGTGCGAAACATACACCCGCTCACGGTCATAATCCGGTAAAATTGACTCAAAAAATGCTTTCAAAGCACTATCGTCAGTTTTAGCATCCGGTGCAGGCTTATCGCTGTTTTTTTCCTGTATAAGTCTGAAGACTTCGCGTAACGGTAAATCTTCGTCTTTGGTAAAAATGCTTATTTCGCCCAAAGAACTGATCTTATCGCTTGCAAAAGCTTGTAAACGCTTGCCATCAGTAAGCGATTCGATAATTACGCCCGTTTTAGTTTGAGCTATTGTTTTAAATAGACCGGGCTTTCCCGAAACTGATAAAATCTCTTTCAAATCCATAAATCGTCCTAAATTTTGCGCAAAATTACTTAAAACAATCTGTTATTACTACTTTGTTTTACTTTCTCACAAAATTTAACACTTGCTCATATTTCGAACCGCCCGGTATAATTGGATGGTGTGATTTTATTCAGTTCATCTTTCACTTTCGCAGGCACATTTAATTTTGCAATAAATGCGGTAATTGATTTGTGATCAATATGCGTGTTGGTTCTTGTAAGTTCCTTTAGTGTTTCGTAAGGTTTGGGAAATCCTTCGCGCCGGAGAATAGTTTGAATGGCTTCGGCTACCACAGCCCAGTTATTTTCGAGGTCGGCATGAATCTTTTCTTCATGAAGAATCAGTTTATCAAGGCCTTTTATCAGTGATTTTATGGCAATTAAAGTATGTGCAACAGGTACACCAATATTGCGGGTTACCGTCGAATCAGTTAAATCGCGCTGTAACCGAGATATCGGAAGTTTTGCCGAAAGATGCTCAAAAAGTGCATTTGCCATTCCCAGGTTGCCCTCGGCATTTTCGAAATCGATAGGATTCACTTTATGCGGCATAGCGGAAGAGCCTACTTCGCCGGCTTTAATCTTTTGTTTGAAATACTCCATGGAGATATAGCTCCACATGTCGCGACTCAGATCGAGTAATATGGTATTAATGCGTTTCATGGTATCGAAAAGCGCAGCCATATTATCGTAATGCTCTATCTGGGTTGTATAGCGAAGGCGTTCGAGGGTAAGGTTATTTTTAACAAAATCATCACCGAATTCCGACCAGTCAATATCGGGGTAAGCAACATAGTGAGCATTGAAATTACCGGTTGCTCCACCAAACTTTGCAGAGAGCGGGATTGTTTTAAGCAGTTTAAGTTGCTGCTTTAACCTTTCGGCAAATACATAAACTTCTTTCCCTAAAATAGTTGGCGAAGCAGGCTGACCATGAGTGCGGGCAAGCATCGGAATCTTCTTCCATTCTTTGGCTCTTCGGGTAAGTTTCTGAATAACATCCTCATATAAAGGCACAACTACCTCATCGAGTGCAAGTTTCAACGCATATGGACCAGCAGTATTATTAATATCCTGCGAAGTAAGTCCGAAATGTATAAACTCTTTGTACTTCCCAAGGCCCATTTTGTCGAACCGCTTTTTAAGATAGTATTCAACAGCCTTTACATCATGATTGGTAGTTGATTCAATTTCTTTTACTTCGAGTGCGTCAGTAAACGTAAAGTCGCGGCACAAGGATCTGAGTTCAGCAATTTCTTTACGTTCAATCCCTTTAAGCTGAGGAAGCGGAATTTCGCACAGGGCGATAAAATACTCTACCTCCACAAATACGCGGTAATTGATAAGAGCGGCTTCGCTGAAATAATACGAAAGACGTTCAACCTGCTTGCGGTAGCGACCATCAACAGGCGAAATGGCATTAATCATAGTTAGATCCATAGCAAAAAGTATAAAGATTGGATGGTCAAAAGTATGAAAGCCTTTAAAAGAAATGCAAGTTTTTAGAAAATTTAATATAATAATTACGTTTATCACCTAAAATAAAGACT
>CAZBZA010000229.1:0-2897 GCA_964495865.1 uncultured Lentimicrobiaceae bacterium | reverse complement strand
AGTGTTTCATTTACAATAAACACCGAAAATTCAGTTAAAGAAGGTCTGCGACGTGTAGCTAAATATATGTTACACCCTCGTGTCGGCAGATTACAATTCATGCAAACACCGCTTTTTACGCAGGGATTAGGGCGATTCAGCCGTTTAAAGTTAATTGGAGCGGCGATAGTGCGTATGCGTTGCCAGGCGGCTTCCTCGTCTGCTACAAGTTTATTAACTCCAGCCACAACAATAACTCTGCGTGGCCCAAAGGACATGGCGGCAACACGGTTCCCGTGTCCATCGATATTGAATAATTCGCCATGCAACGAAACAGCATTACTGCTGCAAATAAAAACATCGCAGATTTGTTGCCGCCTCATCACCTCAATTTTTTCCTCATCTGTTAAACCAACTGCATTGTGATCAAGAATAGTAGCTCCTTTTTCTGTAACCAATTGTTGCAAATTAAGTTGCCTGGCGGTTTGTGAGCCTCCAAAAGCAACTTCCATTCCGGGAGTAACCAGGGCGCATATTGCAATGGCAGCTTCTTCGCGGGTTTCAAAAAAATCAGCTTCAAAACGGTTTTTGCGCAATGCTTCCACTGCTTTGAGGCCAAGTGTATGACCATGCCAGGTATTCATTTCGTCAACAAAAGTGTCGGTGGGATTTATCGGTGCATTCATAGCATCAGGTTTTTAAAAAAGACAAAGTTACTCTTGTTCTACTTAGTTATACATGGTTGTTAAACCAGTAAACTCATTCCAGTGCATTCTCCGGTAATACATTTCCATTTCGAAAAGCACATCCCTGATATGATCGAGTTCAGAAACAGGCGACAATAAAAAATCGACTTTTGTATTTAATCCTTCTATCAATTGAGGGAATTGTTGCTTGTATGCCTCTAATAAGTCGGAAAGTGATTCTTCACTCACTGTTTCGCCGGAAGGCTGACTTTCTTTCAGAAACTGCAATATCCGCAATCCGTCAATTTTCTCGTGACAAGCCCTCGTAAAATGTGCATGCGTTTTAAAATTCACGCGTAAAGCTTTCCAGGGCAACTCCCCGAATTTTGCCACAAGGAAATCGTCGAGCGGAGTTGTAACATCTTCAATAAATAGCTTTTGGAACAATTTATACGTTTCAGCAACGAGGTCATAAAGCCGCATATCGTAAACCGGGTAACTGCTCCAATCGCCATCAATTCCTTTAATTAGGGCGGGGCCAGTTCCAAAAAACACCCTGTCGCTTAATCGGGTAGCAGGATAAACAATTTCTCCGTTCCAATGCAGCAGGCGACCGGTTTTCACTATTTTCTGCAGGAAATAAAAATCTTCGCCACTCATTTTGGGAGTCATTCCACCTGAGGCTTTGTAAGCCCATGCCGGCAGTGCAATAGCTGAGCCAAGCGCTGTAAAGCAATACGGGCTCCGGATACGCCACATGTTAATTGCATATGCCCGCATGTAAATTTCGTATCGTAACATGGCCCGGTCAAGCTCATTCTGGTAGGATAAGCGGTGATAATACGGAACAGAAATGGCAGAAGCAGCCGGATTTAATCTTAGATTTTCGGCAACCGATGCAAAATATCCCGTGTTGAAAAGTGTATCCGCATCCATACTGATAATAATATCACCGGGATGTGCCATTTTCGAAATATGATCCATCAGGTTTTTTCGCGCAAAGCCGATTCCATGAGCTTTGGGTGTCCAACCGTTGCCAGGTGACGATTTATCAAGAATTTCAATTCGCTTATCATCCAGTGATACAAGGTATTTGATAGCTAAACTATTTTCTTCACAAATCGATATATGCTCCGGGTCATTCCACCAGCTATCGGGCTGATTGACACATACAACCAGCCGGAAGTGCTGCTCTGTTTGTTCCATAATGGCTTTTACGAGCAATGGCAGGCGCTCCATTTCATTCATTACCGGAAGTGCAATATAAATAAGAGGTGGTGTCAAAATCACTGCGTTTATATGAAAGTATATATATATCTTTGGAAAACAGTTTCACAAAAGATTTTCAAAAGTAGTAGTTTTGTTGAGATAATCAGTCTTTATGGAAAGTAACGAAGTATTGGACAAGCTTCCCCGTCATTTGCTCAACCTGATCATTGACCAGCCATATAACAAATATACAGCTCAGGATCATGCAGTGTGGCGTTATATCATGAGGCAGAATGTAAAACAACTGCCAGGTGTTGCCCATTCGTCGTACCTTGAAGGATTAAAACGCACCGGCATAAGCATCGACCGCATTCCTCATATGTACGGAATGAACCGGATTTTGAAAGAAATCGGCTGGGCAGCGGTAGCTGTGGATGGATTTATTCCCCCGGCAGCTTTTATGGAATTTCAGGCGTATAATGTGCTGGTTATAGCTGCCGATATAAGGCCTATCGACCAGGTTCTTTATACACCTGCCCCGGATATTATTCATGAAGCAGCAGGTCATGCACCCATTATTGCGGACGAAGAATACTCCGCTTATCTCCGCGATTTCGGCAAAGCAGGCAGCAAAGCATTTTCATCTGTTTACGACACTAAAATGTATGAGGCCATCAGGCATTTGTCTATATTAAAAGCTGATCCTTATACACACCACGCTGACATTGCAAAAGCAGAAGCTGACCTGGATGCACTTTCGAAGTTGACTGAAGTACCATCGGAAATGGCTTTATTACGAAATCTGCACTGGTGGACTGTGGAGTACGGACTCATAGGCACACCCGAAAATCCGAAAATATACGGAGCTGGGCTACTATCCTCCATAGGCGAGAGCTTTAACTGTTTGAAACCAAAAGTCAAAAAACTTCCATATACATTAGATGCAAAAAACATTTCATTTGATATTACAAACCAACAACCACAATTATTTATAACTCCTGATTTCGAACACCTTAATAATGT